>NZ_JAEVHJ010000047.1:0-29379 GCF_016802855.1 Micromonospora sp. ATA51
CACCCCCCCGGCCGTAGTCGCTGACCAGCACCGCGGACGCCCGGCCGATCAGCCGCAGCACCGCCTCGCTCGGCTCGCCCGGCTCGCCGGACGCCCCGCCCCGGTCGTGCCGCAGCAGCACCCGGCCCCGGACCCGCAACCGGATCTTCTCCGGGGTGGCCCCGGCCAGCGGGAGCGGGTAAAGCTGCACGCCCGCGCCGGCCAGCAGCGTGCTGAGCCGGGCCCCGCCCGCGTCGTCGGCGATGGCGGTGACCAGCGCCACCTCCGCGCCCTGGGCGGCGGCGAAGACCGCGGCGAGGCCGGCGCCGCCGGGCCGGTCGACGTACGTGGTCTCGTCGAGCACCGGCACCGTGACCGGGGCAACCGTCTCCTTCCGGTCGCCTCGCCGACCTCGTTGATTGAGGAAGCCATGATCTTCAATAGCCCCTGATCAGCCCTTACGTTTCCGGCCACGAACGAGGGCGTGTCCGAATCAGGGCTAATGCCGCTGTACGCTGATGGCGCGTCTTCGCACTCCTCCGAGGTCCCCACCGCTCCGGGCCGCACGGGTCGCCGAACCCTGCCGAACGGACCGTGATCATCCGCCGTACCGCCGCCACGGGCCCGCCGTTCGGGCGACGGGATTGCGGGCGAGTGAGCATGCCGCTGGCGTCCCGGCGCGTGCCATCATGGCGGGATGACGTGGACCGCCCCCGATGTGCGCCGTCCCAGTGACCTTCTCGTCGCACCGGAGGCCGACCAGCTTCGGAACCTTCTCGACTGGCATCGCGCCACGCTGCTGCACAAATGCGCCGGTCTCGACGCCGACCAGCTGGCGCGGGCGCCACTGGCCTCCTCGAACCTGTCACTCCTCGGCCTGCTGCGGCACATGGCCAAAGTGGAGCGCAGCTGGTTTCGCACGCTCTTCCGCGGCGAAACGCTGGAAACGCTCTACTCCACGCCGGAATGGCGCGACGCCGACTTCGAGGGCGCCGATCCGGCGAGCGCCCCAGCCGACTACGCGCTTCTGGTCGAGGAGACAGAATTTGCCCGTGAGGCCGTGGCTGCGGCCTCGATGGACGACACCTTCACCTTCCCGGACGAGGACGTGGCGTCGCTGCGCTACGTGTATCTACAGATGATCGGTGAGTACGCCCGCCACAACGGGCACGCCGACCTGCTGCGACAAGCCATCGACGGGGCGAAGGGCGTCTGACGCCCCGGGTGCCGGGGGCTGACTTCCACCGGCCCGGCGAGGTCGCACGATGCAGTAATGTCCGTTCGTGGCCATGTTCCTCGTCCTGCTTCGCCGATCCGGCCCTCGGTGGGACCCGGCACGGCCCATGCAGGAGCAGTCCGACTGGCCCGCGCACGCGGCGTTCATGGACGACCTGGTGAGTGCGGGGTTCGTCGTCCTGGGCGGGCCGCTGGCGGACGAGCACCGGGTGGTACTCGCCGTCGACGCCGAGTCTGAGGACCTCGTCCGCACCACCCTCGCCCGCGATCCATGGAGCGGGACGCATCTGCGGGTCGACAGGGTGGAGCCGTGGACGATCCGGCTCGATGGACGGCGTGCGTAGCGGCAGATCGGCCCCGGGTCGGTCGATCGACGCGGTGCTCGCCGCGCCGGCCTGACCGGGCCCCGCCGACGTCCGGTCAGGCCACGTCCGGGCGGGCCCGGCTCAGCGCGGTGACCAGCGCAGCCGGATCGACGGCGGCCGAGCGGTCGCTGACCTGGCCGTCGCCGAGCTCGACCACCCGCCACCGTCCGTCGGCGTGAGCGCCGGCTCATGCCGGTCGCGCTTGGCCGATTTCGACCGGTCCCGCATGACCGCCGGCCCACCGCCGAGCGCCCGCCGGCCAGCATTCAGCCCTGGTCGACCGCGACCCGGCAGGTCCGTACGGCCGCCATCGCGCGGGCCCGATCCTGACCGGAAGCGAGCAGGTGGTGATCGACCAGGGCGACCGGGGACGCCGGCAGCAGGGCGGCCTCGGCCTCCGCGGCGAAGTTGGTCGTCCAGGCGGCGCGGGGAGCAGCGGATTGTCCGTCCCTTGTGGCGTGACTGTCCGGCACTTTCGTCTCCGCAAGAGAAAAGTATCTGCCACACGAACGAAAGCTATGGACAGCCTGAGAGGAAGTTAGTAGGGTCGGTCACTGTCAATATGTTTCGTCGAGATGAACTACCGGCACGGTAGCTCTCCACTGTGGCCCTCAGGCGGCGCAACACGTCCGGAGGCCACGACCGGCCAGGGATGGCCGTCCCCGGGTCAACGCCGCACCACGGCGACCCGGCGCGGGCACGCGCCGCGGGTCGACCGATGTCCGTCCGTACCCGACGACACCCCAGTCAGCTCCGACGCGGAACCGCGTCCGATGCCGCGTGCGATCCGGCTCGCCGCCGACCTCGGACCATCACTCCATACAGGACGACCGTGGCAAACCGCCACGGCCGCGGATCCCGTGCGGCCAGGGAGGGGCCGCCGGGCAGCTCTGCCAACTCCTGACATCGACGGGCCGACGCACGCTCCGCCCGGTGTTCCCCCCGGACCGTGAAAGAGGCATCCATGAACTCACATCCACCGCGCGGCCGGCTCGCCCTGAGCCGGCTCAGGAGACCGATGGCGACCATCGCCACGATGGTCCTCCTGCTGACCGCCGCCGTGGCTGCGTCCCCGGCGAGTGCGCGTCCGACCGATCTGGAACGGCCGGCCACGGCGGGCGCGACCGCGCCGTCGCGGCAACTGCAGGCCCAGGTCCTCACCTGGACCGCCGGCGACAACTTCCTGTCGTACCGGTCCGCGCCGACGACCGCCACGGCCGGACCGGCCACCCTCGTCTTCGAGAACAGCGCGGCCACCGGCAACACCACCGGCATGCAGCACACCCTCACCTTCGAGACCGGGAACCCGGCGTACAACAGCGATGTCGACGTGAACATCCTGGCCGACCCATCGGATGCCAACGGGGGCCGGTGGACGGTCGACGTGGTGCTCACGCCCGGCACCTACCGCTACTTCTGCTCGATCCCCGGCCACGGCGGCATGACCGGGCTCCTGGTGGTCAGCGACGGCGGGTCGGACACCACACCGCCGACCGTGACGGCCGCGGTGACCGGGGAGAAGGACGCGGCCGGCGCGTACGTGGGCAGCGCGACGGTGACCCTGTCCGCGACGGACACCGGGTCCGGGGTGTCCCGCGTCGAGTACTCCCTGGACGGGGGCACGTACGGCACCTATGCGGCGCCGGTGACGGTGAACCAACCGGGTCAGCACACGGTGTCGTACCGGGCGACGGACAAGGCGGGTAACACGTCCTCGGCGCAGTCGGTGTCGTTCACGGTGGTGCAGACGCCGCCGGCCGACACCACGCCGCCGACCGTGACGGCCGTGGTGACCGGGCAGAAGGACGCCAACGGCGCGTACGTGGGCAGCGCCACGGTCACCGTGTCGGCGACCGACAGCGGCTCCGGCGTGGACCGGATCGAATTCTCCCTCGACGGGCAGCCCTACGCCGGCTACTCGGCGCCGGTGACGGTGAACCAGCCGGGTCAGCACACGGTCAGCTACCGCGCCACCGACAAGGCGGGCAACACCTCGTCGGCGCAGTCGGTGTCGTTCACGGTGGTGCAGACGCCGCCCGCCGACACCACCCCGCCCACCGCGACCGCCGCCGTCTCCGGCCAGCTCGACGACAACGGCGCCTACCTGGGCAGCGCCACGGTGACCCTGTCGGCCGCCGACGCGGGCTCCGGGGTGGACCGGATCGAGTACTCCCTCGACGCCAGCCCTACAGCCGGTACGCGGCGCCGGTCACCGTCAACCAGCCGGGTCAGCACACCCTCAGCTACCGGGCCACCGACAAGGCCGGCAACACCTCGGGGACCGCGTCGGTCACCTTCACCGTGGTGGCGAGCGGACCCGGGCCGGACTGCCCGGTCAAGGACACCCGCCCGACCGTGTGGCTCGGCACCGTGGACAGCGGCGTACCCAACCGGGTCGTCGAGGGTGACTGCACGATCAACAACGTCATCGCCGACGAGCGGGCATGGCCCAACCACGGCCAGTTCGTCAGCCATGTCACGGTGATCGCCGAGCACCTGCACCACCTGGGCGTCATCACCCATCAGGAGCACGGACGCCTGGTGAGCGCCGCCGGCCGCTCCGGCGTCGGCAGGCCGGACGACAAGAACGGCTACCAGCCGCTGCTCGACGGCTCCGCGTCGTCGTTCGCCCGCTGGCAGCACGTCGGCGCGGGTGGCTTCACCCGCAACGCCGACGGGTCGATCAGCAGCCGGCCCGAGCCGGGGCTCGGCATGCTCTGGTTCCCGGTGAGCGCGTACGGCGACTTCTCGCTGAAGCTGCAGTGGCGGGACGACGCCCCAGGGGACGGCCGGGCCAACAGCGGAGTCTTCGTCCGCTTCCCGGACGTGCGCCAGCACCCCGCCGAGTCCCGCCCGGAGTGGGTGGCCATCAAGTACGGCCACGAACTCCAGATCTTCGACCGGCCCGACGGTGACCAGTACAAGAGCGGATCGGTGTACGGCTTCGACCGGGTCGACCTGGCCGGCGCCCACGCCGCCCCGAAGGGCACCTGGAACGACTACGAGATCCGGGTGGTCGGCCAGCACTACTCCGTCTTCCGCAACGGGGAGCTGATCAACGACTACGTGAACAGCCCGGACGCTGTCTTCAGCCCGCCTCGGTCCGACGACCCCGGTGGGGCCGGACGGCAGAGCGCGCGCGGATACCTCGGCCTGCAGAACCACGGCACCGCCGACCTCATCAGCTTCCGCGACGTGCGGATCGCGCCGCTGAACCCGTGCTGCCCCAACGGGTCGGCCTCCTCCGCCGCCAACTCGACCACCTGCTGCTGATCGAGCGAAGGGAACCAACCATGGCAAAGAACAGGATCGATCGCCGTACGCTGTTACGCGGGCTCGCCGGGTCCACGGTGGCGGTCAGCGCGGCCGGCCTCGCCGGGGCCGCGCCGGCCTGCGCGTCGAGCGGCGACTCGAACGGTCGGCTGATCCCGCGCGGCCACCTGGGCATCCAGCTCTACAGCGTCCGGGACAAGATCGCACAGGTCGGCTTCGCGGCGGTCTTCGAGGAACTCGGCCGCATCGGCTACCGCGAGGTGGAGTTCGCCGGCTACACCCAGGGCGCCGTCGGCGCGATCACCCCGGCCCAGATCCGGCAACTGCTGGACGACAACGGGCTGAAGGCGGCGGGCAGCCACCGCGGGCTGAACGACTTCCGGACCAACCTGGAGTGGGAGCTCGACGTCGCCGAGACGCTGGGCATGCCGGCCGTCGGCACCGCCCAGGCACCCACCGGCGACCGCACGATCGCCGGCTACCAGGCGGCCGCCGCGGAGTTCAACGCGTGGGGCGCCGCCGCCGCTGCCCGGGGCATCAAGCTCTACCAGCACAACCACACCATCGAGTTCAGCTTCGCGGTCGACCGCCCCGACGTACGGCTGTACGACCTGTTCCTCGAACTCACCGACCCGCGGTACGTGTACCTGGAGATGGACATCCTCTGGGCGTACGGCGGGGCCCGCAAGTACCCCGGCTTCCGCCCGGTCGACTACGTCAACGCCCAGCCGCACCGCTACCCGCTGTTCCACGTCAAGGACGGCGTCCCGCTGCCCGACCCCCAGCAGGGCAACTCCTACCTGGACGTCGAGTTCGGCGCCGGGGTCATCCCGTTCGCGACTTCTTCGGCGAGCTGACGGGTGGGGGCCGCGTCGGGCGTTCGCCCGCGCCGGGGGCTGTGCCGACGCTGAGCTCGGAGGGGCCGTCCGCCGGGTCGTCGACCGGGTGGTCCAGGTGCAGTTCGGGGCCGGCGTGCTCCCGGGGGGCGGGGCGCGGGTCGGCGTTGAAGCCGACCGCGGCGCGGGCCAGCAGCCGGGCCGCCTCGGCGAAGCTCGGGGTCACCACCGTCGGGTTGAGGCCGCGCCAGTCGGCCAGGTCGTGCGCGTCGAGGGCCACGGTGGCGTAGCGGTCCCGGTTGGCCACCAGCCAGGCGCGCACCGCCGCCGGCAGCGCGCCCAGCCCGTAGTCGCAGACCACCAGGGTCGGCGGTCGCCGCCCGCGGCGGCCTTCAGCTCCTCGGTCGCGCAGTCGAGCGCGGTGAGCAGCCGCGCCACGCCGTCGTCGTCGAGCGCGTCGTCCGGGTCGCCGGAGTCCTCGCGCAGCAGGATCTGGTTACCGGCGAGCATCCGCCGCTTCACCGGGGTCGGCCGGCCGGGCTGGTTGACCGTCCGGTCCCAGACGCCCGCGCGGTCGAGGCAGTCGTGCAGCTCGTCACCGGCCACGTCGGCGCCGACCGGGGCCACCAGCACGGCCCGGCCGCCCAGGGTGGCGAGGTTCACCGCCGTGTTCGCCGCTCCACCGGCCGCGGAGAGGCGCCGCCGCAGGGTGAGGACCGGCGCGGGCGCCTCGCGGCAGAGCCGCTCGGACTCCGCGAACCGCCACTCGTCCAGCATGGCGTCGCCGACCACCAGCACGGGACGCCCCTGCCAGTCCGCCACCACAGTGGCCAGCCGGCGCTCTTCCGCTGCTGCTCCTGCCATGCCTTCCGGGGTCCCCGTAGGCCTGCCGCTCAAACCTGGGTCGGCCGCCGCCGGACGGCTCCGACGCGCCGTTTGGGGGGACCTGCGTCGGCCGCGTTTCGGGCACCCGGGCCCGGGAAGGGATTCCGGGTACCCCGAGAGGAGAACCGACATGGCAGCGACACTGCAGGGCAAGCGGATCGCCTTCCTGGCCGCCGACGGCGTCGAGGAGGTCGAGTACGTCAAGCCGCGCGAGGCGGTCGAGAACGCGGGCGCCCGGGTCGAGCTGGTCTCGCTCAAGCCCGGCTCGATCCAGTCCTTCAACCACCTCGACCAGGGCAGGACGTACGACGTGGACGTGACGGCGGCCGCGGCGGACGCCGGGGCGTACGACGGGCTGGTGCTGCCCGGCGGGGTGGCCAACCCGGACTTCCTGCGGACCGACGCGGACGCGGTGCGGTTCGTGCGGGCGTTCTTCGACGCCGGCAAGCCGGTCGGTGTGATCTGCCACGGACCGTGGACGTTGATCGAGGCGAACGTGGTGCGCGGTCGCCGGTTGACCTCCTGGCCCAGCCTGCGCACCGACCTGACCAACGCCGGCGCCACCTGGGTCGACGAACAGGTGGTGACCGACCACGGCCTGGTCAGCAGCCGCAAGCCCGACGATCTCCCCGCCTTCTGCGGCAAGATCGTCGAGGAGTTCGCCGAGGGCCGGCACTGACCTGCTGATTTCCCCCGCCGTCCGGGCATGTTCCGCGAGGCGCGGGAAAGAAGGCGGGATGACGACGGAAGCTCACGCCCGGCCCGTGCTGCACGCCCGCCAGATCCGCCTGCTGATGTTCGGCCTGATGACCGGGATGCTGCTGGCCGCGCTGGACCAGACCATCGTCGGCACGGCCCTGCCCACCATCGTCGGCGAGCTGGGCGGGATCAACCACTACTCGTGGGTGGTGACCGCGTACCTGCTCGCCTCCACCGCCTCGACCCCGCTGTACGGCAAGATGGCCGACCTGTACGGGCGCCGGCCGGTCTTCCTCTTCTCGATCGGCACGTTCCTGCTGGGCTCGCTGCTGGCCGGCCTGTCGCAGAACATGACCCAGCTGATCGTCACCCGGGGCGTGCAGGGGCTGGGTGCGGGTGGCCTGTTGACGCTGGCGTTCACCATCATCTCGGACGTGGTGTCGCCCCGGGAGCGGGGCCGCTACCAGGGGCTCTTCGGCGCGGTCTTCGGGCTGTCGTCGGTGGCCGGGCCGTTGGTCGGCGGGTACTTCGCGGAGACCAACTGGCGGTGGATCTTCTACATCAACGTGCCGCTGGCGATCCTGGCGATCGTGGTCTGCTACCACGTCATGCGGCTGATCCCGTTCCAGCGGCGGGAGCACGCCATCGACTGGCTCGGCGCGGCGCTGCTGGTGGCCGGGGTGAGCAGCCTGCTGCTCGCGCTGAGCTGGGGCGGCAACGAGTACGCCTGGGACTCGGGCGTGATCATCGGGCTCTTCGTGGCGGGCGCGGTGCTCGGGGTGCTCTTCGTGGTCCAGGAGGCCCGGGTCGCCGAGCCGATCCTGCCGCTGCGGCTGTTCCGCAGCAGGACGTTCGCGCTGGCCAACTCGGCGGGTTTCGTGCTCGGTCTGGTGATGTTCGGGTCGATCATCTTCATCCCGCTCTACCTGCAGATCGTCAAGGGCGCCTCGCCGACCAGCAGCGGTCTGCTGATGCTGCCGATGATGGCGGGCATCATCGTCACCTCGGTGCTGACCGGTCGGGCGATGAGCCGGATCGGGCGGTACAAGTGGTTCCCGGTGGCGGGCTCGGCGGTGCTGCTCACCGGCATGCTGCTCTTCACCCGGCTCCAGGTGGCCACCTCGCTCTGGATCGCGTTCGGGTTCATGGTGGTGATCGGCGTCGGGCTGGGCCTCTGCATGCAGTCGCTGATCCTGGCCGTGCAGAACGCGGTGGACGTCCGGGACCTGGGGGCCGGTACCTCCTCGGCGACGTTCTTCCGGTCGCTGGGCGGGTCGTTCGGGGTGGCCATCCTCGGCACGGTGCTGTCGTCGCAGCTCACCCGCCACCTCGGCGACCGGCTGCCGACGGCGATCGCGCAGCTCCCGCCGGACCAGCGGGCCGCGGTGGCGGCCAGGGGCGGCGCCAACATCTCGATCAACGACCCGGCGACCATCCTCGCCCTGCCCGGCCCGGTCCGCGCCGCGATCCAGGGCGCGTTCGTCGACTCCCTGCACCTGGTCTTCCTGACCACCGGGCTGATCGCCATCCTCGCCGTGCTGGTCACCCTGGCCCTGCCCGACGACCAGCTGCGCGGCACCGGCCCGCAGGGCGCCACCGGCGGCGCCGACCCGCTCGGCGGCAAGGCCGCCGCCCCCGGCGGCAAGCCCCTGCCCAAGGAGTCGAAGGAGGAGGCCGCCGCCGAGATGGAGGCCAAGTCCCAGACCCTGCTCTGACCCGCGGGGGTTACTTGAGGATGAGGCGGTTGGTCTGTTCGAAGACGTCGAGGTCGGCGAGGGTTTCCGTGACGCTGGCGGAGAGCGGGGCCGGAAGCTCCTCCCGGTGGAAGAAGCCGGCGTCCGTCGTCTCGTCGGTCATCCGGGTCAGCTCGCCGTCCCACTCCTCCACCCGGAACGCGGTGGTGAAGATCTGGTACGTGTGGCCGTACATGTTGGTGTGGGTGCGGTCCGGGCCGGTGTAGAGGGCGAATGCGCTGACCCGCAGGGCACGCAGCCCGGTCTCCTCGCGTACCTCGCGGACGGCGCAGTCGGCGATCGACTCGCCCAGCTCCATGGCGCCGGCCGGCATCGCCCACTGGCCGTTGTCCGAGCGCTGGATCAGCAGCACCCGGGCGGCGTTGTCCCGGACGATCGCGCGGGCGCCGACGAACATCAGGATGCGGTCACCGGCCAGGGCGCGAAGTTGCCCCACGTACGAATCGGCCCACGAGATGCTCACCTGGACAATTTACGAGCGTTCGTCGAGGCCGACCGGTTTTCCAGGGTTCCCAAGGTGTGACCGCCGACACTAGCTTGTTACCCATGCGTAGCACGATGATGGACGCCCCCCTCCAGGTCGCCCGGATCCTCGAACACGGCTCCACCGTGCACGGCACGGCGGAGGTGGTGACCTGGACCGGCGGTGAGCCCCGACGGATGTCGTACGCCGAGGTCGGGCGGAACGCCGCCCGGCTGGCCCACGCGCTGCGCGACGAGTGCGGGGTGACCGGTGACGAGCGGGTCGCACCTTCATGTGGAACAACAACGAGCACCTGGTGGCCTACTTCGCCGTGCCGAGCATGGGCGCGGTGCTGCACACCCTCAACCTCCGGCTCTTCCCGGACCAGGTCGCCTACATCGCCAACCACGCCGAGGACCGGGTGGTGCTGGTCGACTCGACGCTGATCCCGCTGCTCGCCCGCGTGATCGGCGAGATGGGCACGGTGCGGCACGTCGTGGTGGTCGGCGGCGGCGACCCGGCGCCGCTGGTGACCGCGGCCGGCGACCGGATCACCTTCCACCACTGGGACGAGCTGCTGGCCGGCCGGCCGGAGACGTACGGCTGGCCGGAGGTGGACGAGCGGGACGCCGCCGCCCTCTGCTACACCTCCGGGACCACCGGCAACCCCAAGGGCGTCGCCTACTCGCACCGCTCGATCTACCTGCACTCGTTGCAGGTCTGCATGCCCGAGGGGTTCGGCCTCGGGCCGACCGACCGCGAGCTGGCCATCGTGCCGATGTTCCACGCGATGTCCTGGGGCCTGCCGTACGCGGCGTTCCTCTCCGGCGCCTCGCTGATCATGCCGGACCGGTTCCTCCAGGCCGCCCCGATCGCCGAGATGATCGCCGCCGAGCGGCCCACCCTGGCGGGCGCGGTGCCGACCATCTGGACCGACCTGCTGGCCTATCTCGACAGCCACGACGTGGACACCTCCTCGCTCAAGGAGGTGATCGTCGGTGGTTCGGCCTGCCCGCCGGCGCTGATGCACGCGTTCCAGGAGCGGCACGGCATCGAGGTGATCCACGCCTGGGGGATGACCGAGATGTCCCCGCTCGGCTCGGTCTCCCGGCCGCCGGCCGGGGCGACCGGCGACGAGGCCTGGCGCTACCGCTACACGCAGGGCCGGGTGCCGGCCGGCGTCGCCGCCCGCATCGTGGGCGCGCTCGGCGAGCCGCTGCCCGCCGACGGGACCTCCGTCGGCGAGCTGGAGGTCCGTGGGCCGTGGGTCACCGCCCGGTACGTCGGGGACGAGACCCCGGACGAGGAGAAGTTCCGCGACAGCTGGCTGCGCACCGGGGACGTCGGCACGCTCTCGCCCGACGGCTACATCACCCTGACCGACCGGGCCAAGGACGTGATCAAGTCGGGCGGGGAGTGGATCTCCTCGGTCGAGCTGGAGAACGCCCTGATGGCGCACCCGGCGGTGCTGGAGGCGTGCGTGGTGGGCGTGCCGGACGAACGCTGGGACGAGCGGCCGCTGGCCACCGTGGTGGTCCGGGAGGGGGCCTCGGTGACCGCCGAGGAGCTGCGCGAATTCCTGGCGAAGTCGGTGGCGCGCTGGCAGTTGCCCGAGCGGTGGGCGTTCATCGACGCGGTGCCGAAGACCAGCGTCGGCAAGTTCGACAAGAAGGTGGTCCGCTCGCGCTACGCCGACGGGGGCCTGGAGGTGCGGGAACTGACGGCGCCGTAACGCTTTGCGGCGTACCGTCGCCTGGATGGGTAGGACACTGTCTGTCGACATTCCTCCCCAGGGGCGCCCCGGCGTTCGCACCGCGCCGGGGCCGCCCGTCTAACGCGGGGCGACCCGCAGGACAATTGTCGCGAAACTTGTTCGCCTCTGTCTCGGTGACGGAGAAATCCGTTTCGTGGTCCTACGTCTCGCTCGTGGTGATGAGCACCTTACCGACCACCGAGCTCTCGACGGCCTGGTGGGCCGCCGCCGTCGCCGCCAACGAATAGTGGTGCAACGGCAGGCCGGCCTCCTCGCCCACCCGGATCCCAGCCTGGGCCGCCGCCGCGGACACGTCCCGCACCGCCTGCGCCTTGGCGGCGTTCGGCGCGGTGTAGATCAGGACGAACTGCCACCGCGCGTTCGGCACCATCAACGGCCGGATCGGCAGGGTCACCTCGTCGCCGCCGTCGTCGGCGTACACGCAGACCGCGCCGCCGGACCGGAGCAGCTGGACGTCCGTGGCGGCATTGCGCGCGGCGGAGACCTCGACGATCGTGTGCACCCCGTCGGGGGCCATCTTGCGGACCTCCTTGACCACGTCCTGCTCGCGGTAGTTGACCACGAAGGAGGCGCCGGCCGCCGCCGCGAGCTGCGCCTTCTCCGGGCTGCTCACCGTGGCGATCACGCAGGCGTCCGCCCACCGGGCGAGCTGGATCGCCGCGTTGCCCACCGCGCCCGCCCCGCCCTGCACCAGCACCACGTGGTCGCTGAGCGCGCCGGCGTGCAGCCGGTCCGGCATGAACTCACCGGCGGTCAGGCACCGGTGCGCCGTCATGAACGGGATGCCCAGCGCGGCCCCCAGGTCGAAGGAGGCGTCGCCGAGGCTTGCCGCGTGCCGGACCGGCACCACCGTGTACTCGGCGGCGGTGCCCCAGGGGCGCTGCCAGGCCGCCTCCCAGAGCCAGACCCGCTCGCCGATCAGGTTCCGGTCGACCCCCTCGCCGACCGCCTCCACCACCCCGGCGCCGTCCTGGTCGGGGATCTGCCAGCCGGCCGGGAGCGGCGACCCGCGCCGCGCCTTCCAGTCCGTCGGGTTCACCCCCGACACGGCCATCCGCACCAGCACCTCGCCGCGGCCCGGCTCCGGTATCGGTCGGTCGACCAGTTGGAGCACCGAGGCGTCCCCGTTGCGCTCGTACACGATCGCCTTCATCGCCGTCTCCTCCCCGCCGGACGCCGGCACCGCGGCCTGCGGTACCCGGCCGATCCCTGATCATTCCGATCCGGTCTGCCCGGGAAACCGTACAACCCGGTAGTCAGTGGCAGGAGGGGTGACATGCGGGACGTACCGGTGGCGGATCGGCCGCCCGCCCCTGGGCGGGCGGCGGCGGAGGCCGGCGGCCCGGAGCGGCCCGCGGACCAGCCGGCACCCCCGCCCGGCCCGTCCCGGCGGTTCCTGCCGAGGTCGAGCCGCAGCCGGGCGATCTGAGCGGCGGCGCGGACGCCGCCCGCACCGGCTCAGCCGAGCCGGTCCACGACGTCCGGGGTGAGCGCGTCGACCGATGCCAGCAGCACGTCCGCGAGCGCCTCCGCGTCCGGATCCAGCGGGTACGACCCGTGCGGGATCGCCACCACCCGCATGCCGGCGGCGGCCGCGGAGCGCACCCCGTTCGAGGAGTCCTCGACCGCCACGCAGCGGGTCGGATCGACGCCGAGCCGCGCGGCCACGGCGAGCCAGACGTCCGGCGCCGGCTTGCCCCGCGCGGTCTCCTCGGTCGACATCGTCGCGCCGAAGGCGTCGGCCAGGCCGGTGGCGGCCAGCGCCGCCGCGATCAGCCGGGTGGGGGAGGAACTGGCCAGTCCCAGCGGCCACCGCGCGGCCATCCGGCGCACCACCTCGTCGGCGTCGTCGATCAGCGGTACGCGCTCCGCGTACCGCCGGGTCATCTCCGCGACCACCTCGGCGGCGACCTGCTCCGGACTCCGGTCGACGCCCAGCTCGCCGCTGAGGTAGGCGGCCCACTCGTCGGTGCTCATCCCCATCAGCCGGCGCTGGGTGTCGGACTGCCAGGTCCCGCCGTGCGCGGCCACGTACGCCCGCCGGACCTCCTCCCAGACCGGCTCGGAGTCCACGATCACGCCGTCCAGGTCGAAGAGCACCGCGTCCACCATGAGCCCATCCTGCCCTGCCCTCCCGCGGCGGCCGGCTCAGGTCAGGAAGGGCGCCCACTCCCGGATCCGGACGACCTCGACGCCGGGCGTGGTGTAGTACGGGTCGGCGGCCAGCAGCTCGTCCAGCGCGGGCCGGTCCGGCACGTCGAAGACCAGCACCGCGCCCGAGTCGTCGGCCAGCGGCCCGGAGATCCGTACCTTGCCCTCGGCGTGCAGGGCGGTGATCCGCTCCCGGTGGGCCGGTCGGGCGGCGAGCCGGTCCGGGACGTCGGTGAAGGCGAGTTCCACGATCCACATGCCGGGCACGCTACGCCTCCGGCATGGCGTTCCGCCGCCGCCCTGGTGAACGGGCCGGGTGGTCAGCCCGGCTGGGTCGCGGGCAGGCCGATCGGGCTCTGCCGGGGAATGATGGTGCGGCAGCGGCGGGCGATCGGTTCGAGCAGTTCGCGCAGCCGCTCCGTACGCTCGGCGCCGAGCGCCCGCCACGGGCCGGCCGCGGCCCGGTCGGTGGCCTCCTCGACCGCGCGGAACGCGTCGCTGCCGTACGTGGTGGGCTCGTGCCCGGCGGTCAGCCAGCCGCGGGCCACCAGCCGCTCCTCGGCCGCCAGCCACTCCTCGTCGGTCCACCCCCGGGCCGGCTGGTGGAACTCCCGGGACTGGTCGACCCGGCAGCGCCAGGCCAGCACCTCGACCGGGTCCAACCCGGTGGTGACCAGGGCGGCGACGTGCCCGTCGCCCCGGTGCTCGCGCAACGTGGTGGCGGCCTGCCAGAGCCGGGCCAGCGGGTACTCGCCGGCCGGCAGGGCGGCGTTGACGCCGCCCAGCACCCGGCCGGCGGTCTCCACCTGGCCGGCGGCCGCCTCCAGCAACTCGGCGGCCTCGACGAGGTGGGTCTCCGGCAGCTCGTAGGTGAACTCGGCGAGCGCCTGGACGGCACCGGTGAGCCGGGCCCGCAACGCCTCCTCCGGGGTGGCCAGCCGCCACACCGAGGGCAGCGCCCGGGCCACCATCCGGGGCGCGAAGCTGAAGAACGCGGCGATCACCGGCGGGGCGGGCGTCGGGCCGAGCGGGGCGGCCCGGCCGGCGAAGTATCCCCGCCAGTAGCCGCGCAGCCCGACCGCCTCGTACGCGGCCCGGGCCCGCGGGTGGAAGTAGGTCACCGCGTGGACCGGCTCGAAGTGCGTCCACATCACCCGGGCCAGCTTGGGGTCGTCCAGCGCCGCCACGTGCACCTCCGCCTCGGTGACAGGTCACCGTGGGCGGGTGGTGCCGCCCACGGTGACCATGAACCTACTGCCGGTAGGTGACCGGACGGAAGACCGGTGTGACCTACTGCGCGGCGAGCACGTCCACGACGAAGCGCAGCGGACCGGCCGGCCGGCCGCCCGCACTGTCGTTGCCGTACGCCAGGTCGGCCGGGATGTCCAGCTGCACCCGGCTGCCCACGGTGACCCCGACCAGGCCCTGGTCCCAGCCCTTGATGACCTGGCCGACACCGATCGGGAAGCTGGCCGGCTGCCCGTTGTTCCAGGAGGCGTCGAACTCCTTGCCGTCCTTGTAGAACACCCCCACGTAGTTGGTGGTGATGGTCTGGCCGGCCTTGACCGCCGGGCCCTTGCCCTTGATCAGCGGGGTGACGGTGAGCTTGGTCAGCTCGCCCTTGCCCGGGCCGACCTTCGGCTTGGTGGCGAGCGCCGGATCCGCGCCCTCCGGGAGCTGCTGCTGGGGTGCGGCGGGCGCGGTGGCCTCGGGAGCCGGGGCGGTGGCGCCGGCCGAGGGGGTGCCGGCGGCGTCCTTCTTGTCGTCGTCCCCGCCGTTCACGACGACGAAGACGCCGATCAGCACCGCGACGACGGCGACACCGGCGAGCGCGCCGAGCAGCGACTGCCGGCGGCGCTTCGCCTCGGCCGCCTTCTTCGCCGCCAGCTGGGCGGCCAGCCGCCGCTCCGCCTTGGTGCCCGGGCCCTGGCCCGCCGACCGGTTCTGCACACGCTCGCTCACGTCGAACTCCCCTGCTGGGTGGGTGGGTGCGGCCCGGCGGCCGCTGCCGAGACCAGCGCACACGGTACCCGTCGGGACGCCCTCGGTGCCCCCTCGCCCGGGCCGAATCGGGCAGGAGACCGGTCGGCGGCGGTTTCCGGTAGTAGGTTCACGACCATGGCGATCCTCACCGAAGTAGACCTGGCCCTGCTCGCCGAGCCGCAGCTCGCCCACGTGGCCACCATCGAGGCCGACGGCACCCCGCACGTCACCCCGGTCTGGGTGGACACCGACGGCGAGTACATCCTTTTCAACACCGTCAAGGGCCGGCAGAAGTACGTCAACATCGAGCGCAACCCGGTGGTCGCGCTCTCGGTCGTGGACAAGGCGGACGACTTCCGCACCCTGTGGGTGAAGGGCACGGCCGAGTTCGTCACCGAGGGCGCCGACGAGCACATCAACCGGATGGCGAAGAAGTACCTGGGCCAGGACACCTACCCGTTCCGCCAGGCCGGCGAGGAGCGGGTCATCGTCCGGATCACCCCGACCGGCAAGCTCGGCCGAGGCTGACGCCCGGTCCCATCCCCTGCCGTGCGATCCGGCTCGGCAGGGGGTGGTCGCAGGTCAGGCGGTCTTACGCGGGGCGGCCTTCTTCTCGGCGGCCTTCTTCGCCGGGGCCTTTGCCGCCTTCTTCTCCGCGGTCTTCTTCGCCGCCGCCTTCTTGGCCGGTTCCGCCTTCTTCGCGCCGGCCTTCTTCGCCGGCGCCTTCTTCTCCGCGGCCTTCTTCGCCGGCGCCTTGGCCGCCTTCTGCGCGGAGCGGGCGGCCGAGATCGGGGTCGGCTCGGCGGCCTTACGGGCGGGCTCCTCGCCGCGCGCGGCGCGGGCCCGCTCGACCGAGGCCTTCAGGGCGGCCATCAGGTCGACCGCGGCGGCCGGTGCGGCCTCCACCTCCTCCGGCTGGACCACCTCGCGGCCCTCGATCTTCGCGTCGATGACCTCCTGCAACGCCGCCCGGTAGTCGTCGGTGAAGGCGTCCGGCTGGAACTCCCCGGCCATCGAGTCGATCAGCGAGCTGGCCATCGCCAGCTCCGGCGGCCGGACCTTCAGGTCCTCGTCCAGGAAACCGAAGTCCGGAGTACGCACCTCGTCCGGCCAGAGCATCGTGTTGAGCAGCAGCACGCCCTCGCGTACGCGCAGGGTGGCGAGCTGTTCGCGCTGGCGCAGCGCCACCTTGACGATCGCCACCCGCTCCGAGTCGGCGAGCGCGTTCCGCAGCAGCACGTACGGCTTGGTCGCCGAGCCCTCCGGCTCCAGGAAGTACGCCTTGTTGTAGAGGATCGGGTCGACCTGCTCGGCGGGGACGAACTCCAGCACGTCGATCGCGCGCGAGGTGGTCAGCGGCAGCTCGGCGAAGTCCTCGTCGGTGAGGATGACCATCTCGCCGCCGCCGATGTCGTACCCCTTGGCGATGTCGTCGTAGGTGACCTCCTCGCCGCAGACCGAGCAGGTGCGCTTGTAGCGGATGCGCCCGCCGTCGTCGCGGTGCACCTGGTGGAAGCGGATGTCCTTCTCCTCGGTGGCCGAGTAGAGCTTCACCCCGATCGACACCAGGCCGAACGACACCGCTCCTTTCCAGATCGCCCGCATCCCGCGCTCCTCTCCCCGGTTCTGACCAGGATCGCAAACGATCGAACGGTACGCACGCTCTTCGCTGCGCAACTACAGTCAGAAGGTGCCCGGCGCGCCCCTGAAGCCGATGCTCGCGATGACCGGGCCGCTCCCGGCCGGTGCCGGCTGGGCGTACGAGTTCAAGTGGGACGGGGTCCGCGCGCTCGCCGACCTCTCCTACGGCGACCACCACCTGTACGCCCGCTCCGGCGTGGAGATCACCACCGCGTACCCGGAATTGATCACGCTGAGGGACCAGGTCGACGACGCGCTGCTGGACGGCGAGGTGGTCCTGTTCAACGAGCTCGGGCAGCCGTCGTTCACCGCGTTGGCCGAGCGGATGCACGTCCGGAACCCGGCCAAGGCGGCGCGGCTGGCGGCCACCGTGCCGGTGACGTACATGATCTTCGACCTGCTCCGGCTGCGCGGCGAGGACCTGACCGGCCGCTCCTACCGGGAGCGGCGGGCGGCGCTGGAGTCCCTCGGGTTGGGGGCCGCGCGGTGGGCCGTCCCGCCGACCTTCGGCGACGGCCCGGCCACCTACGAGGCGGCCGGCGAGCACGGCCTGGAGGGGGTGATGGCCAAGCGGGTCGACTCGGTCTACCGGCCCGGGGTGCGTTCGCCGGACTGGGTGAAGGTCAAGCTGGAGGTCACCGGCGACTTCGTGGTGGGCGGCTGGCGGCCAGGCGCCCGCAAGATCGGCGGCCTGCTGGTCGGGGTGCCCCGCAAGGACGGCCGGCTCACCTACCGGGGCCGGGTCGGCGGCGGGATCGGCGCGGCCCTGGAGAAGGAGCTGCTGCGCGAGCTGGAGCCGCTGCGCACGCCGGCTTCGCCGTTCGCCGGGGACGTGCCGCGCGAGGATGCCCGGGGCGCCAGCTGGGTAACACCGCAGATCGTGGTGGAGGTGAAGTACGGCCAGCGCACGCCGGACGGACGGCTGCGCTTCCCCCGGATCCTGCGCCTGCGCCCGGACAAGCCACCCGAGGAGGTCGACGATGCCAGCTGACCGGTTGAAGGTGGAGGTCGAGGGGCGCTCCCTGGAGCTGTCCAACCTGGACAAGGTGCTCTTTCCGGAGGCCGGCTTCACCAAGGGCGAGGTGATCGACTACTACACCCGGATCGCCCCGGTGCTGCTGCCGCACCTGGCCGACCGAGCGCTCACCCGGATCCGCTACCCCAACGGCGTGGGGGGCGCCTCGTTCTTCGAGAAGAACGCCCCGGCCGCCACCCCCGCCTGGGTACGCACCGAGACCCTGCCCGCCCCCGGGTCGAGCAAGGGCCGGGAGACCATCGACTACGTGGTCGCCGACGACCTGCCCACCCTGGTCTGGCTGGCCAACCTCGCCGCCCTGGAGCTGCACACGCCGCAGTGGAAGATCGGCGCGCACCCGGACATGATGGTGGTCGACCTGGATCCGGGCGCGCCCGCGGCGCTGAAGCAGTGCTGCCAGGTGGCGCTGCTGATGCGGGACCGGCTGGCGGCGGACGGGGTGGAGTCGTACCCGAAGACGTCGGGGAAGAAGGGCATGCAGCTCTGCTGCCCGATCGCCGGTACACAGTCCTCCGATGTCGTCTCCGACTACGCGAGGCGGATCGCGCAGGAGTTGGAGCGGGCGCACCCGAAGCTGATCGTGTCGAAGATGGCGAAGAACCTGCGACCGGGGAAGGTCTTCATCGACTGGAGCCAGAACAACGCGGCGAAGACGACCCAGAAGCGCAGCGCCGTGATCCCCAGCTCGCGGGCGAGGATCACCGCGGTCACCCACCAGGGCAGCAGGTCGTACCAGGAGAGCAGCACCAGGGCCGCCCCGGTGAGCGCCTTGTCGGCGATCGGGTCGGCGACCTTGCCGACCGAGGTGACGAGCTTGAACCGGCGGGCGATCCAGCCGTCCACCAGGTCGGTCACCGAGGCGACGACGAAGATCAGGCAGGCGGCCATCCGCCAACCCGCGTGCGTCATGCCCGAGGCGACCACGGTCGCCGCGAAGACCGGGACCAGCACCAGGCGCAGCGCGGTCAGCCCGTTCGCCGCGTTCAGCACCGGCACCCGGGCCACCACCGTGGACTCCGCTCCGGTCATCGCCGCACCCCACTCCGGCCGCCGTGGCGTCCCTGGCACCGCACCACGTGGCTCCCCCGCTCCGTCCGGACCCGGCGTCACCGTGCCGCGCCGGGCGCCGCCGAGATCATCTCATCCGGCACGGCGACCAGGTCGACACCCTCGGTCCCGGTGACCGTGGCCCGGACCAGGTCGCCGGGGCGCAGCGCGGCCAGGTCCACCCCGCCGCCCTGCGGCGCGACCAGGGTGGTCGAGCCGTCGACCTCGGGGGCCTGGTGGGCGGCCCGCCCCTCCACCACCCCGTCGGCGACCGAGTCGACCAGCACCTCCACCGTCGAGCCGATCCGGTCCTCCGCCCGCTGCGAGCAGAGCTCGTCGGCGAGCGCGCTGAGCTTGTCGTACCGGCGCTTCACGGTGGCGGCGGAGACCTTGCCGGGCAGACCGGCGGCCTCGGTGCCGTCCTCGTCGCTGTAGTCGAACATGCCGATCGCGTCGAGCCGCGCCTCGGTCAGGAATCGGACCAGCTCGTCCACGTCGGCCCGGGTCTCCCCGGGGAAGCCGACGATGAAGTTGCTCCGGGCACCCGCCTCCGGGGCCAGCGCGCGGGCGGAGGCAAGCAGCTCCAGGAACCGGTCGGTGGAGCCGAACCGGCGCATCCGGCGCAGCACCGGCTCGCTGGAGTGCTGGAACGACAGGTCGAAGTAGGGCGCGACGCCGGGCGTGGTGGCGATCACCTCGACCAGGCCGGGCCGGGTCTCGGCGGGCTGGAGGTAGCTGGCCCGCACCCGGACGATGCCGTCGATCGCGGCGAGCTGCGGGAGCAGCTTCTCCAACGCCCGCGGGTCGCCCAGGTCCTTGCCGTACGACGTCGAGTTCTCGCTGACCAGCATCAGCTCGCGGACGCCGGTCTTGGCCAGCCACTCCGCCTCGGCGAGCAGCTCGTCCGGGGTACGCGAGACGAAGGCGCCGCGGAAGGCGGGGATGGCGCAGAACGCGCAGCGCCGGTCGCAGCCGCTTGCGAGCTTGAGCGAGGCGACCGGGCCGGTGTCGAGCCGGTGCCGCAGCACCTGCCGCAGGTGGGCCGGGGTGTGCTCGTCGGTCTCGGTGACCGCCCGGGTGGGGGTGCCGTGGCCGGGCAGCGAGACCGCCGCGTCGCGCCGATTGACCGGGGTGAGCGGCAGCAGCTCCCGCCGGTCGCGCGGGGTGTGCGCGTCGATCGCCTCGCCGGCCACCACCGCGTTGAGCCGGGCGGAGATGTCCGGATAGTCGTCGAAGCTCAGCACCGCCTGCGCCTCGGGCAGGCTGTCGGCCAGCTCCCGGCCGTACCGCTCGGCCATGCAGCCGGCGGCCACCACCTTGGCGCCGGTGTCGGCGGCGGCGAGCAGCGTCTGGATCGAGTCCTGCTTCGCCTTCTCCACGAAGCCGCAGGTGTTGACGACCACCACGTCGGCGCCCTCGCCGTCGGTGGTCACCTGCCAGCCGTCGGCGTGCAGCCGGGCGGCCAACTCCTCCGAGTCGACCTCGTTACGGGCGCAGCCCAGGGTCAGCAGGGCGACGCGGCGGCCGGCGGCGGCGGACGACAGCTCCAGGTCGCGGCGCGGCGCCAGACGCGCCGAGCCGGAGTTGTCGGAAGGGGAGGTGGCAGACACCATCCGAGGGTACCGGGCCACGTCAGGGTCTCCACCAACGGCGGGCCGGGGCATCGGCCGGCTCACACCGGTCCGGTCGCGGGGCCGGCCACACCCGTTCACCGCCCGGCCCGTCGTGCGGCCGGGTCGTCCCGGTCGGCGCGGCGGATCGCGGCGGAGCCCGCCCGGTCGGCGGCGGATCGCGGTGGGACCGCCCGGTCAGCGCGCGGCGGCGCGACCCGGGCCAGCCGGTCGAGCAGGAAGACCTCGGTGCCGGCCAGGCCCGTCGAGCAGAAGACCGAGATCTGGTCCGCGCCGGTCCGGCCGGGAACCACGCCCGCCAGCACCGCGCCCAGATCACGCAGCCGCTCGGCGTACGGCGGCAGGACGGCCAGCATCGGCGGGTCGTACGCGGCCGCCTGGGCCGGCGAGTCGGTGGCCAGGACGTCGGCGGCGGCCAGCAGGTCGGCGCCGAACTCGGCGCGGTGCCGCTGCTTGAAGCCGACCGTGTTGACGTGCATGCCCGGGGCGAGGTCCCGGGCGTCCAGCACCGGCGCCGGGCTGGTGGTGGCGAGCACCACGATGTCCCGCCCGGTCACCGCCGCCGAGGCGGTGGCCACCGCCCGGGCCGGCACGCCCAGCTCGGCCCGGACCCGGGCGGCGAACGCCTCCCGGTTGCCGGCCGAACGGCTGTGCACGGTCACCTCCCGCAGCGGACGGACCGCGGCGGCCGCCCAGACCTGGGTCCACGCCTGCCGGCCGGAGCCGACCACGCCGACGGTGGCCGCGTCGGGGCGGCGAGGGCGTCCACGGCCACCCCGCCCAGTCCCCCGGTGCGCCGGGAGCCCAGCTCCTCGCCGACGGCGATCGCCCGCACCGCCCCGGTGCGCCCGTCGTGCAGCACGACGAGCTGCCCGCTCTCCGGGTGCCCGAAGGTGTCGTACGACCGGAAGCCGTACCACTCGCCGGTCAGGTGGCCGGCGGTGAGCACCATCCGGCCGCCGCCGAGCGGCGCGCTCGCCCGGGGCGGGGCGACCAGCCGACCCTCGTACGCGGCCAGCAGGGCGTCCCGCATCGCGGCGACGGTGACCGGGGCGTCCAGGGTGGCGGCGACGTCCTCGTCGGAGAAGAGCAGCGTCATGACCCCCATACTGCAACTTGAAGTCAGGTTGAGATCCATCGGTGGTGGGGTTCGTCACCGCGCCGGCGGCCGCCGCGCCCGGCCGGTGCTAGCGTCGGCTGTGGCGGTCCCCGCCGGCGCACCGACGGCCGGGCCGTCCCGGACGAGTCGTGGGCGTACCCGGTCAGGCCAAGACGCCCCGGACGACGACCGACTCGTCCCGGCCCCGGTGGCCGGGCCGCGCGCAAGAGGTGACCCCATGGCCTGGATCGTGCTGGTGCTCTCCGGATTCCTCGAGACGGCGTGGGCGATCGCCCTGGACCGCAGCGCGGGATTCAGCCGCCCCCTGCCCTCCGCCGTGTTCGCGGTCACCCTGGTGCTGAGCATGGCCGGCCTGGCGTACGCGCTGCGCGAGATCCCGGTCGGCACCGGCTACGCCGTCTGGGTGGGCATCGGCGCGGTGGGCACGGCGCTGGTCGGCATGCTCGCCCTGCACGAACCGGCGAACCTGCCCCGGATCGCCTGCCTGCTGCTGGTCGTGGCCGGCATCGTGGGCCTGAAGGTCTTCCACTGACCGGTACCGCCCCGATTCGCGGCGTATCGCACCGGATGCGTACCGCGAGCGCCGAGTGGGTAGTGACCGATCACCCACCGAAGGGCCTACTCACGGAGGACACCATGGCCGACATCCACGCCACCGCCCGCCCGCGCAGCAGCGCCGCGCGGATCTGCACCATCCTGGGTTTCGTCTTCGCCGTCATCGCGGTCTTCTTCCTGCCGCCGCTGTTCGGCCTGGCCGGTCTGATCCTCGGCATCGTCGGCGCGGTCCTCGGCGACAAGCCGCTGGGCTGGTACGCCGCCGGTGCGAGCGTGCTCGGCGCGATCCTCGGCATGGTCATCGGCGCCGCGCTGATGAACTCCTGACCGACCTCCCCACGACGAAGGCCCGCCGGGATGCCGGCGGGCCTTGTCGCGTCGGGTGCACCGGGCGGGCCTACTCCTCGCCGCCGCGCAGGCCGACCAGGACCTCCTCCAGCTCGTCCGGCTTGACCAGCACGTCGCGCGCCTTGGACCCCTCGGACGGGCCGACCACGCCCCGGGTCTCCATCAGGTCCATCAACCGGCCCGCCTTGGCGAAGCCGACCCGCAGCTTGCGCTGGAGCATCGAGGTGGAACCGAACTGCGAAGTGACCACCAGCTCCACCGCCTGCACGAGCAGGTCCAGGTCGTCGCCGATGTCCTCGTCGATCTTCTTCTTGCTCTCCTGCGCGGGGGCGAGCACGTCCGGCCGGAACTCCGGCTCGCGCTGGTCCTTGCAGAACTTGACCACGTCGGCGATCTCGCGCTCGGTGACCCAGGCACCCTGGATCCGCACCGGCTTGGAGGCGCCCATCGGCAGGAACAGCCCGTCGCCGCGGCCGAGCAGCTTCTCCGCGCCGGGCTGGTCGAGGATGACCCGCGAGTCGGCCAGCGAGGAGGTGGCGAACGCCAGCCGGGACGGCACGTTGGCCTTGATCAGGCCGGTGACCACGTCCACCGAGGGCCGCTGGGTGGCCAGCACCAGGTGGATGCCGGCGGCCCGGGCGAGCTGGGTGATCCGGACGACCGAGTCCTCCACGTCGCGGGGGGCGACCATCATCAGGTCGGCCAGCTCGTCCACGATCACCAGCAGGTACGGGTACGGGCGCATCTCCCGTTCGCTGCCCGGCGGGGCCTTGATCTCGCCGTTGCGCACCTTGCGGTTGAAGTCGTCGATGTGCCGGACCCCGTTGGCGGCGAGGTCGTCGTAGCGCATGTCCATCTCGCGGACGACCCAGTCCAGCGAGTCGGCCGCCTTCTTGGCGTTGGTCACGATCGGCGTGACCAGGTGCGGGATGCCTTCGTAGCCGGTCATCTCGACGCGCTTCGGGTCGATCAGCAGCAGCCGCACTTCGTCCGGCGTCGCTCGGGTCAGGACCGACACCAGCAGTGTGTTCAGACAACTGGAGTTGTGCGTGGGGATGCACGCGCGACTGGCCAGGTACAGGTGACTCGGGCTGTCGACCTCGATGCATCGGACGGGTACCGAGGCGATCGGCCGGACGTCCACGATGTAGCGCCGCGAGGTCGTCGCGCGCGTACGAACCACTTGACGGCTCGCTTTGCGCGTTAGCCGAAAGACCTTGTCGGCCGGGGTGAAGTGGATCCGGTAGCAGGTGAAGGTCAACTCGTTCCGGCCCTTCACCCGCTTCGTTGTCAGTGTCGCCTGATAACCGAGCCCAATGATCAACTCCAGAGCATCCTGGGCCAGACGCTCGTTCGTGAGCGCAAGTTCGACGCCGCCTTGCCTGGAAACCGTTCCGTCGGTGTCCAGCAGACCTGCCAGCAGGGCCCGCCGCTGCTGCTTTGACGAACGCAGGTAGGTGGCGGGGATATGCTTCGTACCGATCTCACGGAACAACTGCCGCAGCGTCCGGTAACGGTCACGGGGAGGAGTGTCCGGTTCGAAGCGGCTCGGCCGCTGGAGCCTGGTCCGACCCCGAGCTGCCAGACACACCGCGGAGAGGCCGACCCCGAGCTGCCGCGCCGCCCGAGCGAGGCTCACGCCCCCGGTGGCCAGTTCCACCGCCTCGGCGACTCGCCGTTCCCGTTCCGGCCTGTTCGAGATCGTGTACTGCATCCGGCTGGAAGCGTGCTTCGTCACGACGTACCCATCCAGACGGATGTTGTCCAGCAGCTCCTCCTCGTCGCATGTGAAGCCGGCCGACCCGGTGGTGCCGTCACCCAACCAGCAGCCCAAGGTGTACGGAGCGATCGGTAGATCCTGCTCTGGATAGTCGAGAGCCCCGCACACCGCCACCGCGTGATTGGCCCAGGATCCGCTCCGCCCGGCCACCCGTAGCGACGCTGCTATCTCTGCCGTCGTGACTGGTCGGTCGTCGAAGCTACGCCGCCGACCTGACCGTCCCGGATCCGCGACGATCTCATGCAATGCCTGGTAGACCCGGTGACGGGAATAGGTGGGCACCCGGCGGGTCACTTCGCGACCACCCCGCAGGTAGCTGGTCAGCGCGCTCTCCGCCTCCTTGGGCAACCCACGCACGACCCGGTACAGCACGTTTCGGAACTGCTGGCCGACATCCGTGATGATCTCGTCAGTCGACACCGGGCGATCGAGCTCCGCCAGCACCTTGTCCGCCTGTGTCGCCACCCGCTTCACGTCATCCGCGGACCAGTACGAACCATCCTTCCACCGCTGGGTTCGCTGACTCCGGCCCGCCCTCGTCGTCGTCTGCCACTGGTGCTCAGCGTCGGCGACGATGACCGTGCCGTCGGAGAACTCCACTTCGTAACAGGGGCGGTCATCCATGACTGGGGTGGCGGCGACGATGGTGCAGGCTCGGCCCTGCTCGTCGAAGACCCTCCCACCAACCTGGAGTGCTCCCATGGTGGACCATCCGTCAGGCGTCGGGATCGGCGTGTCCAGGGCCAGTGCCTTGCCCGCGCCGGTCGCGCCGGCGATCAGGATGTGCGGCATCTTGGCGAGGTTGGCCACCACGTAGCCGCCCTCGATGTCCTTGCCGAGCGCCACCACCATCGGGTGGTGGTCGCTGGTCGCGGCCCGCGAGCGCAGCACGTCACCGAGGGCCACGTTCTCCGGGTCGGTGTTCGGGATCTCCACGCCGACCGCGCTCTTGCCCGGGATCGGGCTGAGGATCCGCACGTCCGGCGACTTCACGGCGTACGCGATGTTGCGGGAGAGCTGGGTGATCCGCTCGACCTTGACGCCGTGGCCCAGCTCGACCTCGTACCGGGTGACCGTCGGGCCCCGGGTGAAGCCGGTGACGGCGGCGTCCACGTCGAACTGGTCGAAGACGCCGGTCAGCGCCGCGATCACCTCGTCGTTGGCCTTGCTGCGGGTCTTCGGCGCGGCGCCGCCGCTGAGCATGTTGGCCGGCGGCAGGGTGTAGTCGCCGGCCAGCCCGGTGAGCGCGAGCTGCTCGGCCCGGGTGGGCGCGGGCGAGTGCTCCGGCGGCTCGACCGGCTTGCGTGAGGCGGGCACCTTCCCCCGGGGCTTGCGGGGCAGCACCACGGTGTCCTGGAGGTCGACGCCGTCGTGGTCGTCGTCCGGGTCGTCCGGGTCCAGCGGCGGCGGCAGCCGCTTGGCGGGCCGCTTGCGGGCCGGCTTCTCGGCCACCTCGGCCTCGTCGCCGGCCGGGGGCGCGACCAGGGTGCCGGCGAGCAGGCCGAGCCGCTCCGGGATCTTGTTGATCGGGGTCGCGGTGACCACCAGCAGGCCGAAGAGGAGCAGCAGGACCAGCAGCGGCACCGCCACCCAGGCGGTGATCGCCGTCTCCAGCAGGTCACCGACGCCCGCGCCGATCAGGCCGCCCGCGTAGTCCCGCTGCACGGAGTCGACCGGATCCTGTCCGATGTGGAGCATGGCTGCGGTGGCGAGCAGCATGGAGCCCCAGCCGACCAGGCCGCGGCCCCGGTGCTCGGGGTCGGCCGACGTGCGCATCAGCCGCCAGGCGCCGATCATCAGCAACACCGGCACCACGATCGCGATCGCGCCGAGGAAGAGCCGCACAGTGTCGGCCAGCCGGGCGCCGACCGGCCCGGCGCCGCCGAACCAGATGGCCACCGCGGTGAGGATGGCGAAGCCGAAGAGCAGCAGCCCGGCGCCGTCGCGGCGGTGCTCCGGATCCAGGTCGCGCGCCGACGCGGCCTGCCGGCCGGCCGCCCGGACCGCCCAGCCCACCCCGTGCGCCAGCCCCATCCAGAGCGCGCCGACCGCGCGTCCGATGTAGACGGCCGGGCCGGGCCGGGCCGCGGTTCGCCGCCGGGCCGCCGCCCGGGTGGTCTTCTTCGCCGGTTGGCGGGCACGGCTGTTCGTGGTGCCGCGCGGCGACGCGCCGCGCCGCCGGCTCGCCTGAGAGGTACGGCCCGCCATAGAGTCAACCGTAACGGCGTCACCCGGCAGATCGCCGCTTTTCCGGGTCGTGTCCGCGCGTCGCACCGCGGACCGCGCCGTCGGTGTGTTATTCGCCTCAGAAGGGATGCCCGATGGCGTCGCCGGAGATCGAGGACGGTCCGGACGGCCCCCTGGCCGGACACCCGCAGGCACTACGGCCGCTGACGGGCGAACTGATCGCCGCGGTGCTGGCCAACCGGGGTTACAAAATCGGCGCGGACGCCGACGGCGACCTGGTGGGCCGCTGGGAGGAGAGCCTGATCTGGTTCTTCCGCCGAGGCGCCGCGGGCGAGCTGCTCCAGGTCCGCACCGTCGCGGCCCCCCGCTTCGGCATCGAGCGGGTGCCCGCCCTGTACGCCTTCTGCAACTCCTGGAACCACGGCCGGCTCTGGCCCAAGGCGTTCGTGCACGTCGCCGACGACGGGCTGGCCCAGGTCTGCGGCGAGGTGATCACGACCTGGAACGCGGGGTCACCCCGCACCAGCTCGACCAACTGATCGACTGTGGCGTCTCCACCGGCTGCCAGCTCGCCGCCGCCGTCGGCGACCTGCCCGGCGGGTCGGTCCGGTGACCGTCTCCCGTGACCGCGGGCTGGCCGAGGCGCTGGCCGAGGCCCGGGACCTGCCCGACGGGGAGGCCCGCTTCGCCGAGCTGGAGCGGATCGCCGGTCAGGCCGACGCGACCGGCGACCCGGGCACCGGGCTGGCCGCCCGGTTCGCGCTGATCGAGGCGTACCTGCACCACGGGGAGCGTTGGCGGCTGCTCGAACCGGTGCGCCGCTGCCTGGCCGCGGTCGACCGGACGCCCGGGCTGCTGGCCGGCCGCCCCGGCGACGCCGAGACGCTGCGCCGCCACCAGCGGCAGGCGGTGGAGGCGTTCCTCGGCACCCCACGGGTCGGCCTGGACCAGGCCCGGTCCCTGCTGGACGACCTCGCCGACCGGATCGGCCCGGACGCCGAACCGGTCGCCGAGCTGCACTGCCGGCTCGCCGACCACCTCGGCGACGAGCCGACCGCCCGCCGGGAGCACGACCGGTGGCGGGGGGCCGCACCCGACCCGGCCGGCGGCTGCCCCGGATGCGTCCCGGCGCGGCGGGCCGAACTGCTGGCCGGGTGGGGCGAGCACGCGGCGGCGCTCGACGCGCTGCGACCGGTGCTCGACGGCGAGGTGCGCTGCACCGACCAGCCGGAGCGGGCCCTCACGGTGGCGCTGCTGCCGTGGCTGCGGACCGGGGCGGCCGACCGGGCGGGACGGGCGCACCTGCGGGCGTACCGGCGACACCGGCGGGAGCGGACGGCCTTCCCGCAGCTCGCCGCGCACCTGCGGTTCTGCGCGCTGGGCGGGCACCTGGACCGGGGGCTGGACATCCTCGCCGAGCAGCTGCCGCGGCTGGACCACCCGTACGACGATCTGTCCGCGATGGAGTTCGCCGCCGCCGGCGCGCTGCTCTGCACCCTGGCCACCGAGGCCGGGCGGGGCGGGCGGCGCCTCCACCGCCCCGGCCACGGTCCCCGGCCGGCGGCCGAGGTGGACGTGGCGACGCTCGGCGCGGACCTGCTCGCGGTGGCGACCGAGCTAGCCGGCAGCTTCGACGCCCGCAACGGCACCGGCCACCAGTCCGGGCGGATCGCCTCCTGGCTGGCCGACCGGCCGCTCGCCGACCCGGTGCCGCTGCCGGCCGAGGACTCCCCCGACGAGTGGCCGGCCGACGATCCGGAGCGGGCCGAACCGCCGGCGGAGGAGCCGGTCCCGCTGAGCCTGGCCCTGGTGACCGCCGCCCTCGACCGGCGAGGCGACGGGTACGCGGTGGAGCCGGACGGCACGGTGGTGGGCCGCTGGGGCGAGGCGGTGATCCGGTACCGCCGGCTGGGGCGGCGTGGGGAGATCCTGCACGCCCGGGTGGTGGCCACCCGCCGGCTGCCGGCGGCCCGGCGCGCCGAGGCGTACGCGTTCTGCAACGCCTGGAACCACGACCGGCTGCTGCCCAAGGCGTACGTGCACGAGCTGGACTCCGGTGAGCTGCTGCTGGCCGGGGACGTCAGCACCGACCTGGAGCACGGGGTGGCCCCCGTGCAGCTCGACGTGCTGATCGACGCGACGGTGGGCACCGGCGTCGGGTACGCCGCCGCGGTCGCCGCGCTGCCCTGACCGACCGTCGGACGCGGCGCGCCCCCGGCCACCGGGCGGTGGTGGACGGGGGCCGCGGTCCGGCTCGCCGGGCGGGCCGCCCGGCGACGGCTCAGCGGGCCGAGAAGGCCAGGGTGTACGCCCCCTCGCCGTCCAGCCCGACGACCCGGTAGCGGTAGACACCGGCCGGGGTCCCGGCGGTCAGCCGGGCCACGCCGTCGGAGGTGTCGGCGCTGGCCACGGTCTCGAACGAGGTCCCGGTGAAGCGCTGTAGCTGCACCGCCGCCAGGGTGTCCTCCGGCGCGTCCAGGCAGGCTTCCTGGCTGCCGGCGGCGGCCCGGAACCAGCGACCCTCCGGCTGGTTCTGCGCCCGGCCGGCCGCGATCTCGCCGGTGCGGCTCACCTGGCCCGTGCACCCGGTCTGCTCCCCGGCCGGCGGCGCGCCCGGGCGGCGGTGGCCGGCGGGC
>NZ_JAEVHJ010000048.1:0-29279 GCF_016802855.1 Micromonospora sp. ATA51
GTGTGTCTCCCGGCGCACCGATTCTGCGCCGCACGGGATCGGCGTCAAGACCAAGCCGCTGACGCGGTCGACCTCCGGTCGAGCCTTGACCCCGACCCCCTACCGGCGTTTGCCTGCACCGAGCCGGGAACCAGCACAAACCGGTCGCAGCAGTCCGACCAAAAAGGGTTGACACGGCCCCACTGAGACGAAACTGGAGACCGACACGCCCGGCGGCAGCGTCAGGACGAAGTCCTGACGGGGATCTGGGCACCGGTTAAGCGGCCAGTGCGAGTTCGACGGTGTAGCCGAGTTCCTGGAGCTGGCGGATCAGCTGGTTCTTGCGGATCTCGGGGTTGTCTCTTCGGGTGTAGTAGTCGGCGCCGAGGTCGGTGTAGTCGACCCCGGCATGCAGCAGGTGCCACACGATCACGCACAGCGTGTGGGCGATCGCGACGATGGCCTTCTTCACGGCGACCTGGTTACGGGCGCGCCGAAGCGGCGTAACAGTCGTTGGTAGCGGGCCTTGAGCCGGGTGTCGGTGCGCACCGCAGCCCAGGCGGCCTCGACGAAGACGGACTTGAGGTACTGGTTGCCCTTGCGGGCCTTACCCGTCTTGCGCTTTCCGGCCGATTCGTGATTGCCGGGGCACAGCCCGATCCAGGACGCCAGGTGCCCTCCGGATGGGAACCAGGACATGTCCACTCCGATCTCGGAGATGATCGCGGCGGAGGCCCGCTCAGCGATGCCGGGCACGGTGCACAACCGACGCCGCGGCACCTCGAACGGGACGATCATCGTTTCAACCTGGGCCTCTACACGCCCGATCGCGGCGGCCAGATGGTCGATGTGGTCCAAGTGCAAGCGGCACATCAAACCGTGGTGGGCGTTGAACCGGCCGCCCAACGCCAACGTCAGGTCCGGGATCTTCTTGCGCAACCGACCTCGAGCCAGCTCGGCCAGCACCGCAGGGTCACGCTCGCCGGACACGAGCGCTTCGATCATGTGACGGGCCGACACGCCCAGCGATTCGGAAGCCACCGAGTCCACCTTGATCCCAGCGTCTTCGAGAACCTTGCACAGCCGCTGAGTCTCCCGAGTGCGTTCCTGCACCAGACTTGAGCGGTAGCGGGTCAGGTCCCGAATCGCGACCAGGTGCTCGGGTGGGGTGAAGCTGCCCCGAAGCAGACCCACCTCCAGCAACTGAGCCAGCCACGCCGCGTCACCAACGTCTGTTTTGCGGCCCGGGACGTTCTTGACGTGCGCGGCGTTGCAGACCAGAACCTCGAACCGTTCGGCCTCGGCCAACGCATGCCACACCGGCCGCCAGTAGATCCCGGTCGCTTCCATCGCCACGTGGGTGACGCCGAGCGCGGTCAGCCACTCCACCATCTCCCGCAGCGCGGTAAAGAACGTCGCGTAACGGCGTACCTGCTGATGCCGTCCGCGTCGCGCCCCAGGCGTGCGCACCGCGACCGTGATCTGCTTCTTGTGAACGTCGATCCCAGCGGCGTTCTCGTACATGATCTCCACGTTGGACCTCCCTACAGCTGCGCCATCCAAGGCGTGCTGCCCGCGGAGCCCACATAGATCAAGACACTGAGACACGCGCTCGTAGCAGCAACCCGGGGAACCCGGCGGAGGGACTCCCGCGTCAATCTCCTTCACGGCCTTAACCAATCAGGCCAAGCGGGGTCGACGTCGGCGAGCAACACGCTGAATCCAGTTTCATCCACCCGTTGGGAGGCCCGCCAGGGCCATGGAATCTCCTTCAGGAATGACAGACCAGAGCCTGCCGTGTCCGCTGGCGTGGTACTCAGCAGAGAGCAGACGGGCTACCTCCACGGCGTGGTGAACGCGGTTGTTGAGGTCCAGTTTGGTCAGCAGCCGGGACACGTGGCTTTTGACGGTCGGTTCGCTCATGCCCAGCTCGGCGCCGATCTTCGCGTTCGACATGCCACTCCCGAGCGCGACGGCCACCTCCCGCTCGCGGTCGCGCGCTGGGTCGTCGAGTCGGGCCGACCGGTGGCCGTACCGGCCCTGACCAGCTGCCCCGGCCCGAGAACCCGGACCGGGGCAGGCACGTCGTAGGACGCATGACAGGTAGCAGCGTCCACGTACTGCATCCAACGCCCGCCACCGGGATCCCCCGAGTCATGACTCCGGCCCGAGTCATGGGACTGGCCCTGGTCGCCAGCCTGGCCCTGGTCACCGGCTGTACGGCGGAGCCGGTCCCCGCGCCACCACGTGACCGGGGAGTGCCCGCTGGCGGGTTCCGGCTCGTCGCGTTCGACTCCTGCGCGGAGGCGCTGCAGCAGCTCAAGGCGGCCGCCAAGGCGTACGTCGGGCCCTGGGGGTTCGGGCCGTACGGGGACATGCGTACCTTCGATAACGCGGAACGGGCCGGGGCGCCCGCCGGAGCGAAGCGTGCGGATGCGGGGCCCGGGGGCAACGCGGCAGCTCAGGGCGACGCGGCGGCCGGGGCTGCCGGCGCCGGCTACTCGGGCACCAACACCCACGAGGCCGGGGTCGACGAACCGGACCTGGTCAAGACCGACGGCAAGCGGATCGTCACCATCAATCGAGGCAGCCTGTACGTGGTTGACCCGGCCACCCGCCAGCTGACCGGGGAACTGAAACTGGCACCCGGCGGGTTCGGCGGGGCCGAAGACAGCCTGCTGCTGCAGGGTGACCGGGCGCTGGTGCTGCTCCGCGAGGGGTGGGTTGGAACGGCGAAAGACGCCGTCCCCGAGGGAGTCGGGCGCCCCGCCCCGGCAGACGGGGGCTCTGCCGCGATTCCGGACGGCATCGTCGGCCCCCGGCTGATCATGGTCGACCTTTCCGCCGCGCCGAAGGCCATCGGCGAATACCGGATCGACGGCAATCTGGTGGACGCCCGCCAGGTGGGCACGACGGTCCGTGTCGTAGTCCGCTCCGCGCCCCGGCTGAGCTTCCCGTACCGGGAACGGGCCACCGACGAGCAGCGTACCGCCGCCAACCGCGAGATCATCGACAACGCCACCGCGGACGACTGGCTGCCCCGGTACGAGGTCACCTCCGGCGGGCGAACCAGCACCGGACGGGTCGGCTGCGACCGGGTGAGCCGGCCGGCCAGCTACTCCGGTACGTCGCTGGTGACCGTGCTCAGCTTCGACCTCAGTGCGGCCACGCTCGCCGGCGGCGACCCGGTCACCGTGATCGCCGACGGCGACACCGTCTACAGCAACGGACCTAGGCTGTACGTCGCCAATGACCAGCGCTGGCGGGTGCTGCCGATGGTGACCGCACGGAACGTCGCACCCGGTCCCAAGGACGAGACCACCGAGATCTACCAGTTCGACACCTCGGGGGCGGATGGCCCGCGGTACCTCGCCGCCGCGTCCGTACCGGGCTGGCTGATCAACCAGTACGCCATGTCGGAGTGGGACGGGCACCTGCGAGTGGCCACCACCAGTGGCCGGACCTGGGGGATAAGCCTGACTCGACGTCCAGCGTGTACGTCCTGCGCGCCGACGGCACGACGCTGACCCAGGTCGGCAAGGTCACCGGACTGGGCAAGCGGGAACGGATCCACGCCGTACGGTTCGTTGGCGGCACCGGGTACGTCGTCACCTTCCGGCAGACCGACCCGCTCTACACCGTCGACCTGCGTGACCCGACGGCGCCGAAGGTGAGCGGCGAACTGAAGATCAACGGGTATTCGGCGTACCTGCACCCGGCCGGCGAAGGACGGCTGCTCGGCGTCGGGCAGGAGGCGTCCGACCGGGGCCGTGTCCAGGGCACCCAGCTTTCGCTTTTCGACGTCTCCGATCCGACCAAGCCGACCCGGATCGCCCAGTATCACGTCAAGCAGGGGCACTCCGAGGCGGAGTTCGACCCGCACGCATTCCTCTACTGGCCGGCCGAACGCCTGGTCGTGGTCCCACTGACCGTCTACGGCGCAGGCGCCGTGAGCAAACCTGGTGCGGTGAAGGACCTGGGCAGGCCGGGCCTGCCGACCAACGTGGCGGTGGCTCTGCGGGTCGGCGACGGCGGGTTCACCGAGGTCGGCACGGTCGACCACACGCTGGGCACCGGACGTCCCGAGCATCTGGCGCCGATCCGCCGGTCACTGGTGGTCGACGGGGTGCTCTGGACCGTCTCCGATGCTGGCCTCAAGGCGACCAGCCTCTCCTCCATGAAGACCCTCGGCTGGCTGCGTACGGCGTGACCCGCATGGTGGTGTCCGTGGTGACCCGCCGTGGGACGGCGCCGCCGTGCATCGCGGCCAGCCACAGTCACGGCCTCGTGGTCGCCACGATGCTCGGCCTCGTCGCCTCGCCATAGCGTCTGGTGAACGCCTCGGCAGTGGCGAGGTCCGAGTGCCGGGGGCAGGTTCCAGGTGATCAGGTCGGACCCGGGCGAAGAGCTGGGCTGACCGTGAACGGGATCAGAGGCATCGTGGGTGGGCGCGGCGGTTGCCCGCCGCGCACCGCCTGGCGTCCGCACCGACCACGAGTGATCGGGCCCATGGTGATCACGCGGCGGGTAACGTGAACGTTGTGGAGGATCTCGGCGCGAAGGTCTCGTACCTTGCGGTCGCCCTCGGCACCCGGGTCTACGACGTCGACTCGGCACCCGTCGGCGTGGTCGAGCACGTGCTCGCGGACGAACGGGCGGACATCCTCCACGGCATCGTCGTGGCACCGCCGGAGCCGGGGTCCCACCGCTTCGCCCACCGCGAGCAGATCGCCGACCTGTACGAGCGGGGGGTGGTGCTGTCGGTGCCCGGTGCCGAGATGCACGAGCCGGGCGAGGACACGCCGGCCAGAGAGGTCGAGGCCACGGGTGACGACCCGGTGCAGGTGGGCCTCCGCCGCGCCTGGGAGTGGCTGAGTCAACCACGCTGAACCTGGCGGGCAGTTCACACCATGTGAACGCATGATCGGCCCGTCGAGGCAGGCGCGGTGGGTCCCCGAGACCGACGAGTAGTAGCTTCCGTTCCGCTGGCATTGCCTGCTGCCCTGCGAGACGGAGCCAGCGTAGGTCGCTTCGTAGCCGGTGCAGGCGGACGGTGGCGGGTTGCCGCCGGGCAGAGCCTATGACGAGCGGTACTTGGCAGGCGAGGAAGAGTTCAACGGCCACCTGACGGGCCTGCAGCACGGCCCGGTCTCAGGCTGATCGGGCAGTGTCGGTGATGTGCGCGATCACGGCCGAGTAGTCCCGGTCGCCAAGGTCGGCCTCCTGGGCTGACGCGACCCACTGCCGGGCGCCGCCGCGACCGGCAGTTCGACGCCTGCCGACTCGGCGGCCGACACGACCAGATCGGCGTCCTTGCGGGCGAGTGACAGCGCGAACCGGAGCGGGAATTGATCGGACTCGATCGCTGGTCGTCGCCGATCCGCTTGCGAGCCGACGGGAGTCACGGACAAGACCTCGAACGCGGTGTCACGCGGCAGTCCGAGCCCATCCGCGAGGGCGAGCGCCTCACCGAGAACAGCGAGCACTCCGAAGAGGGTCGAATTGGCTACCAGTTTGGCGGTCGCGCCGGCACCGAGCGGTCCGACATGCATCGGCGAGCCAAGCGCGGCCAACACCGGCATCCACCGTTGGGCGAGCGGCTCCGGCCCTCCGACGAATATCCGTAGCGAACCGGACTCGGCCTCCGAGACGCTGCCCAGCACCGGCGCATCGAGCAGGCCAACACCATCCGGCAGCATCGCGGCCAACCGTCGCACGGCAGCCGGCCCGACCGTGGACATCTCAGCGAGCGCCGTCGACGCGGTAGCACCGGCGAGGATGCCCTGCGGGCCCTCGACCACCTCTTGCAGCGCGGCCGGGTCGGACAGCATGGTGATGACCAAATCGGCCCGGCGGGCAGCCTCTGCCGGACTGTCGGCAGCGACCGCGCCACGCGCCACAAGATCGCTGGCCCTCTGCGGCGTGCGGTTCCAGACAACGAGGTCATGGCCGGCATCGAGCAGCCGGCCCGCCATCCGGCTACCCATTCCACCCAGACCGATCACAGCGACCGTGGCCATGGCGCCATCCTGCCAATTTCGCCCGGGCAATGCCGCACAAAAGCGCCGGCTCGTCTACATCGATCATCAGCTCCGTGGCCCTGAGGGTCGGCGGGCAGAGCGTGCCGGCAAGGCGATCCGCGGCCCGGCGAGGGATGTCATGATCTCCCACGCCGCTGCGGCAGTAGGCCGCGGCAAGGGCTTCGCCGTCCATGAGGCGCTCGACCAGGCGGGCGGCGTCGCCGGGCCGTTGCTGGTCGCCGCCGTACTGGCCGCCACCGCTTACGACTACCGGCCCGCGTTCTTCACCTTGGCCGTGCCCGGCGTGCCGGTGATGCTCCTGCTGCTGTGGCTACGCAGGTCATCGTCGGCGAGGAACCGTTCGTCATCCTCGGGGCGATGGCCGGGGGATAGCCCGGCGTTCGGCGAGAGGTCAGGCGCCGCAGCCCGGCCGAGGTCGAATCTGCCTCGACCGGGCGCAGGGTGCCTGGCCGCTGCGGTGTCCCTGCCCGGCCCGCTTCAGCCGAGGGGGCTGAAGCTGCGGCCGTCGAGGACGTTGATGAGATCGTCGTCGCGGGTCACCTCGTAGCCGCGCTGGCGCAGCTCGGCCACCAGCTCGGCTTCACGGTCGAGCGGGATCTCGAGGATGTCGCCGTTGAGGGCCGTGAACTCGCGTCTTCCGAACCGGGCCCGCAGGTCCTGCGGCAGCAGCTCGAACGCCCGCTCCGTGACCATCGGGGGCCAGTCTCCCTCCACAACCGCACCAACTTCGTTGATGTTGAACGGCTTGTCGTCGGCGAACCCGTCCTCGGGGTCGTGGTACTCCGGGCCTGCGGGGTTCCACAGGTGGGTGGTCTGGACCTGCCGGGCTTCGCCCCAGGTGCGGACGGAGGCCAGCGCCTTGATCTCCTCGGCCTCCGCGGGGGCGGTGTCGGCGTCGGCGAAGGCGAGGCAGTCGTGCATCTGTGCGTGGCCGTAGACCAGGCGCCGGGGGTTCGGGTGGTGCGTCGTCATGGCGCACATCGTGCCGCAGGGGTACGACATTCAAGATCAAGGGGGTCAGGGCCCAGCCTGAAGATCGAATGGGCAGAGCGTCGGCGCCTGCGGCGGTGACGATTCCGCCGCTTGACCGGTGCCCGATCCCCTCCGGAGCGGATCCAGGCGGTCCCGTCACCCCGTCTAATTGCCGTCCCGTCACCCCGTCTAAGAGGGCGTCTTGGTCGGGTTGGATGTAGTACACGCTGATTGGCGTGTTGCGGGGAGTGGGAGGTGTGGATCGTGATGATCGATGCATGACGACCCCTCGCCGTCCGTATCGCACTGATCTGTCCGATGCCCGATGGGCGCTGATCGAGCCGACCATGACCGCGTGGCGGGCCGCTCAGGGCGGCCTGGGCCTCAAGAAGCCGGTGCATGACCTGCGGGAAATCGTCAACGCGATCCTGTACGTCAACCGCACCGGCATCGCCTGGGAGTACCTGCCCCACGACTTCCCCCCGTACAAGACCGTGCACGCCTACTTCACCCGCTGGGCCGCGGACGGCACCACCGAGACCATCCACAACCTGCTGCGCGGCAAGGTCCGGCAGACAGCCGGGCGTAACCCGGAGCCCACCGCGGCGATCATCGACTCGCAGAGCGTCAAGACCAGCACCAACGTGCCCGAGTCCAGCCAGGGCATCGACGCCGGCAAGAAGATCAAAGGCCGCAAGCGGCACCTGGCCACCGATGTCCTCGGCCTGCTACTGGTCGTGATCGTCACCGCCGCCAGCGTCTCGGACACCGCCGCCGGCCGTGATGTCATCGACCGCCTCGCCGCCACCCACCGTCACGTCAGCACGGTGTGGGTCGACGCCGGCTACCGCACCACGGTCATCGAACGCGGCGGCGCACACGGCATTGACGTGCAAGTCGTGTCGAAAACCCCAGGCCAGAAAGGCTTCCAACCGCTGCCCAAGCGGTGGGCCATCGAACGCACCAACGGCTGGATCATGCTCCACCGGCGACTCGTCCGCGATTACGAAACGTCACCCGAACACTCCCGCGCCCACATCCACTGGGCCATGATCGACAACATGAGCCGGCGCCTCACCCACGAAGCGACGCCATCCTGGCGTGATGATCACCCCGAAGCGGACACACCGATGCCGATCTGATCAAGATGCCCTCTAATTGCCGTCCCGTCAGATCGGGCAGGTGCCGATCCTGACCTACACGGGGGAGCAGCTGGAGGAGGCCCCCCGCGAGCAGATGGACGTAGCCGAGCGGCTGGTGTGGGCGGGAGCTGCGCGCCGCCCGGCTGACCGAGCGCGGCAAGCGGTCGGCGTCCGAGCTGCGCGCGATGGGGCCGGAGGAGCTGAGCGGCGGCATCGACTACGTGCTGCTAGCTGCGGGAATGAGCCGTCTCCCGTATGTGGAGCGACGGATCGGCGCTCTCTTCCCGAACGCGCAGGTGTTCGACAACGCGGGCGTGCAGCCCGACGAGGCGATCGTGGCGGGGCTGGCCGACACCGCCAGCTACGAGCGACTCAACCTGCACCGCCCGGGGTTCGACTTCGTCGTCGAGTGGGAGGAGGGAGGCCAGGCGGCAGGAGATCCTCTACCCGGCGTACACCCGTTCTACGAGCCCTGGCAAATCCAGAACGGCTACTCCAACCTCGGCTTCGAGCGCCGCGATCGTCGCCACCGACCTGCCCGCCGCGCAGCGCCTGGCCCGGGTGGTCGGCCGCTGGCTGCTCGTCCTGCCGTAGACCGACCCGGGGGAGACCATCGTCTCCGCCGAGGCCGATCAGAACGTACGTCACCGGGTCTTCTGCGACCGACTGATGCCCGCCGGCCGGCGCTGCCTCCTCCGCGCCGGCCACGACGGCCCCTGCTCCCGCCGGCTGCGCCGCTTACCCGGCCTCGCGACGCCGGCTCAGCAATTCGCGGCGGGCCCACCGCTGGCCCAGGCGACGCGCGGAAGTCTCTGCCGTCGAGCAGGTTGATGACTTCGTCGTCGCGGGTGACCTCGTAGCGCGCCCGCGCAGCTTCGCCAACAGTTCGCCCTCCCGTCCCGGTTCATCGGAATGTCGAGGATGTCGCCGTAGCGCGTCTTGGTGATTCGCCCGATCGGGAGGAGGCAGGGTCACCCCCCGCCGCAGGAGGCTGTCGAGGTAACAGTTCGCTCGGCACCCCGAGAGAGGTGAAGTTTGCGTGACTGTCTCTCCTACGCGACGGTCCGGCCCCACCCGATCGGCGTGGAGGACCTGGATGACCGGATGGGCCGGCTGATGCAGGACTTTCTGGGCGACGGGACGCCCCCGACCATGGCGGTCGCACCAATCGACATGGAAGAGACCGATGACGCCTACATCATCGATATCAACCCGAACAGCGTCGACGCGAGTCTTTCCGGCGGCGTGTTTGACCGTACGCGTGGGCAAAGCGCACCGAACCGAACCGCGGCGCATGGAGGTCAGGGGCTCGTAACTGGCGGTTCGACGGCGATCGGGCCGGAGAGGAGAATCAGGTGGAATACCAGGATTTCATCAACGCAGTGGCAACGCGGGCAAAGGTGTCGACCGATCAGGCGGCGACACTCACCCGCGCGACGTTGGAGACATTGGCAGATCGGATCAGCGCCGGCCAGGCTGAGGACCTTGCCTTTCAGCTTCCGGAAGGGCTTGACGATCCCCTGCGCAAACCGCCACCGCTTAGAGGTAGAGGGGAACATGCCAAGTCGTTCGGGCTCGAGGAGTTCGTGGATCGGGTGGCGGCGGGCCCGGGCGTCGACCGTGCGCTCGCCGGTGCCGGGGTCGGCGCGGTGCTCACCACGCTACGTGAGGCTGTTTCCCGTGACGAGTTCGAGAACGCAATGGCCCAGCTTTCGAAGGATTTCCGGCAGGTGATCGAACCGGTGGGTGCCGGCGGCGGGCGGCGACCCGGCTCATAGCACCCACAGGTGAGGCAGGAGCAGGTGTGCCCGCGTCGCCACGCGGGTACGCCGCTGCCGACTGGACGGGGAGGCGTGGATGGCGATCGAGGCGCCGGACTACTTCCAGCCGGGTCCGCAGGCGGCTCTGTGGCTTCCGGCGGGTCGTCTCGCTGTCGAGTCCTGTCGGCTGGCGGAGCCGCGCGGTGGTTAGGCTGTACGGATGCAGGAGGCGGCGTGCTGGAGCGACCTCGATGGCTGACGCCGACGATGTTCGTCAGCTGGCGCTGGCGCTGCCTCACGTGGTCGAGATCGACAGTGATGGCTTCGACTTCCGGGTCGCCGACAAAGGGTTCGTCTGGTCCTACCCTGAGCGCAGACCCGGTACGTCGCGCCTCATCCGGACCGATATCGCGGTGCTGTACGTCGGCGACGAAGCGGAGAAGCAGGCGTTACTCCTCGGCGAGCCCGAGCTTTTCTTCACCACGCCGGCGTATGACGGGTTGCCCTTGGTCATGCTGCGGTTGACGCAGGTGAGCGTCGATCGTCTGAAGGAGCTCGTCACCGACGCGTGGCGCATGCGTGCCCCGGACCCGCTCGTCGGTGACCTCGATACGGCGCCGACTCGTTTAGCCCAGATCTGAGCAGAGCCGATCACTAGGTTGAGGTAGCGCTCCTCCGATGCCGCAGGCGGAGCTGATCACCGAACTGGTCCAGGTCGACAAGAAGATCAAGGCCGCGGACAAGGAACTGACCGAGCTCGTCGAGACCACCGGCAGCAGCCTGCAGGAGCTCAACGGCATCGGCCCCTCCGGCGCCGCCCGCCTGATCGGTGACGTCGCGGACATCAGCCGCTTCGCCACCCGCGGGCACTTCGCGTCCTGGAACGGCACCGCACCCCTGGACGCGTCGTCCGGTGACCAGCAACGCCACCGCCTGTCCCGAGCCGGGAACCGGCGCATCAACCGGGCGCTGCACATCATGGCCGTCGTCCAACTGCGCCACGGCACCGAAGGACGCGCCTACTACCGGCGCAAACTCGCCGCCGGCAAACACCGATGGAGGCCATGCGCGCGCTCAAGCGACGGCTGTCCGACATTGTCTACAAGCAAATGATCAAAGACGCCAAGAAAGCCGGGACGGGCCCGGGAGGACACGTGGGGGCGACTCTTCAATCCAGCGCGGCCGACCCGATTCCCATGATCGACACTTCGGAACAGTCACTCTCGGATTCGCCGAACCCCAGCCTAGAACACCGTTCCCCGCGCCTGCATGGATGACACAGAGGGGTGCCATGACAGGACGTTTCGTCGGCGGCCGACCTGCCGCCCCTAGGGCGTGTCTCCTGGATCTTGGGTCCTGGTTCGGCTATCCATGTCTGTCGTGAGTGGGCGGTTTGAGCTGACCGACGTCGAGTACGCGCGGATCGCGCCGTTGCTGCCGGCGATGACACCGCAGCGTGGTGGGCGGTGGCGTGATCACCGGCAGGTGATCAACGGGATCGTCTTTCGGGTGCGTACCGGGGTGCCGTGGCGGGACGTGCCGGCACGGTACGGGCCGTGGAAGACGCTGTACAAGCGGTTCGCCCGCTGGCAGGAGGACGGGACCTGGGCGCGGATCGAGGCGATGCTGCAGGCCGACGCGGACGCGGCCGGGGATCTGGACTGGCACGGCAACGCCGATTCCACGATCGTGCGGGCCCACCAGCACGCCGCTGGCGCCCGTAAAGGGGGCTGGACAGTCGTGACACAGCGCGACGGGAAGGACTCGGCAAGTCGCGCGGCGGGTGGACCACGAAGATCCACACGATCGGTGACGGACGAGGCCGGAACCTGACCAGTCACCTGACCCCGGGCCAGGACTCCGACACCCGACAGCTGGTGCGGCTGCTCGACGACGTGGCCGTGGCCCGCCCCGGCGGGATCGGCCGCCCGCGCAAACGCCTCGACTCCCTCTCGGCGGACAAGGCGTACAGCTCGCGCGGCAACCGCCATTCGCTGCGGGCCCGAGGCATCCCGCACGACATCCCCGAAAAGGACGACAGAAGGCCAACCGCGCCCGGAGAGGGTCACGCGGTGGTCGCCCGCCCACGTTCCGTCCGCACCGCTACCGGCAGCGCAACACCATCGAACGGCTGATGAACCGACGCAAGCAGTTCCGCGCCGTGGCCACCAGGTACGACAAGCTCGCCTGCCGCTACCGCGCCACCGTGCAAATCGCCGACATCCTCATCTGGCTACGCGCGAAACCGGACCGCCCCAAACCATGATCCAGGAGACACAGCCTAGTGCTTCAGCCGGCTCCACCGCAGCGACAGCCCGGTGGCGACGCGTTCGGTCCGGATCTCCATGACCGTGCCGAGGATCGTGGCCCGGTCGAAGACGACGGGGGATTCGTCGAGGACGTACGTCGTGCGGTCGGAGACGAACACCGGCGTGCCGGCCGGTTGCCGGAGCAGCTCGGCGGCCGGATCGTCGAGCAGGCCGGGCCGGAGCGTCTCGGTCGCGCGGTGCACCACGAGCCCGGTGCTGGCGATCGCGGCGTACAGCGAGACCGCGCTGAAGTCGGTCTCGGCGATCCGGGCGCGGTCGGGTCGGGCACCCACGACACCTGGTGCACGGCGCGCCGCCCGGCCAGCAGGCGTACGCGTTCCAGGCGCAGCGCCACCCCGGCCCCGATCCGTTCGACCACCCAGTCCGGGGCGGCGCCGAGGCTCTGGTCGATGATCTCGGTGCTGACCGTCTGCCCCTGCGCCACCAGGTCGTCGGCCAGGCTGCGCAGCGAGTCCAGCCGGTACGCCGCCCGCGGCTCGGCCACGAACGTGCCCCGCCCCGGCTGCTGGCTGAGCAGCCCCTCGTCCTCAAGCACCCGCAACGCCTGCCGCAGCGTGGCCAGCGTGACGCCGTACGACGTGCTCAGGTCGCGCTGCGACGGCAGGGCGGACCCGGCGGCGTACTCGCCGGCCCGGATCCGCTGCCCCAGATCGGCGGCGATCGCCATGTACTTAGGCGCGCGCCGCTCTCGCATATCCATGCTGCTCCACTCGCCCGGCCGTGGAACCGGTCGACGTCCCGGTCGCCACGGTGTCGAGCCCGGCCCGGATCGCGGCGAGGTCGACGGCGACCTCCTCCGGAGTGGCTCCGTCCAGCACCCTACGCATCAGCGCCGAGGCGACCACCACCCCGTCCGCCGTCGCCGCCGCCGCGACCGCGTGCGCCGCGGTCGAGACGCCGAAGCCGATCAGCACCGGCCGGTCGGTGCGCGCGGTGACCGACGCGGCCAGCGCGGTCGCGGTCGCGGCCAGGTCGGCGCGCTCGCCGGTGGTGCCCATGACGCTGACCGCGTAGATGAAGCCGCGGCTGCGGGCGCAGATGTCGTCCAGCCGCTCCGGCGTCGTCGACGGCGCCACCAGCAGGACCAGGTCGACGCCGGCCGCCGCGGCCGCGTCGTCCAGGCCGCCGAGTTCGTCCAGCGGCACGTCCGGCACGATCAGCCCGGACACCCCGGCATCGGCGAGCCGCCGGCAGAACTCGGTGTAACCCAGGCGTACGACCAGGTTGGCGTACGTCATCGCGACGAGCGGCACGCGTACGCGGTCCCGGACGGCGGCCAGGTCGGAAAGGATCCGGTCCGGCGTCACGCGCTGCTCGAGGGCCCGGTCGGACGCCTGCTGGATGGTCACGCCGTCGAGCATCGGGTCGGAGAACGGCAGCCCGACCTCGATCGCGTCCGCCCCCGCCTCCTGGTACGCCAGCAGATGGTCGGTCCAGTCGGCCGTGATGCCGCCGGTGACGTACGGGACGAGCAGCTTGCCCCCGGCGTCCCGGGCGGCCCGGAGGGTCGTTTCCAGGCGGCTCACTGCGCACGCTCCATCAGGGTCGCCATGTCCTTGTCGCCCCGGCCGGACAGCGTCAGCACGACGGTCGCGCCGGGCGGCAGTTCGTCGCTCCCGGCCGTGCGCATCACCCACGCCACCGCGTGCGCCGATTCGAGCGCGCAGAGGATGCCCTCGGCCCGGGCCAGCCGTCGGACGGCGTCGAGCACCTCGTCGTCGGTGACGGTGACGTAGCGGGCGCGCCCGATGTCGCCCAGGTGGGCGTGCTCCGGGCCGATGCCCGGGTAGTCGAGGCCGGCCGAGATCGAGTGCGCCTCGGCGATCTGGCCGTTCGCGTCCTGCAGCACCTTCGAGCGGTAGCCGTGCACGATCCCCGGCGCCCCGTCGGTCATCGCGGCCCCGCCGGCCGCCTCGACGCCGATCAGCCGGGCATCGGTGTCGGCGAAGCCGGCGAACGTGCCGGCCGCGTTGGAGCCGCCGCCGACGCAGGCCACCACGTAATCGGGTACGCCAGCGGTCAGCTCGGTCGCCGTCTGCGTCCGCGCCTCGTCGCCGATGACGCGCTGGAATTCCCGCACCATCCACGGGTACGGGTGCGGGCCCATCACCGACCCCACGCAGTAGTAGGTGTCGTCGACCCGGGCCACCCACTGGCGCATGGCCTCGTTGCAGGCGTCCTTGAGCGTACGGCTGCCGCTGTGCACTGCGACGACCTCGGCGCCGAGCATCTTCATCCGGAACACGTTGAGTTCCTGGCGCTCGGTGTCCTCCGCGCCCATGTAGACGGTGCAGTCCATGCCGAGCAGGGCGGCGGCGGTCGCGGTGGCGACGCCGTGCTGGCCGGCGCCGGTCTCGGCGATCAGCCGGGTCTTGCCCATCCGACGCGCGAGCAGGGCCTGCCCGAGTACATTGTTGATCTTGTGGGAGCCGGTGTGCGCCAGATCCTCGCGCTTGAGCAGCAGCGTGATCCCGAGTTCGGCGGAGAGGTTCCACGCCGGCGTCATCGGGGTCGGCCGGCCGGCGTAGACGGTCAGGAGCCGGTCGAGCTGTCCGCGGAACCGGGGATCGGCCCACGCCTCGCGGAACGCCGCCTCGACCGCCTCGCACGCCGGGATCAGCGACTCCGGGACGAACCGGCCGCCGTACTCGCCGAAGCGCCCGAGGTCGGCCGGCTCGCGCATGACCGAGCTGCTCACCTCCGGACGGCCGACGGCCACGAGAAGTTCCCGCATGCGTACCTCCACAGTTCTATAACAGTTCTAGAACTGTGGCACGCCAGCCGGGCGTCGTCAAGCCGCCGCCGGCCTTCACGCCGAGTTCGCGGCCACCGCCCAACACTTCCAATCCCTCGCCAGCGAGCACAGAGGTGCCGAAAGGATCGATTGGCCCATCGCGGCCCCGGCGACCGCGTCTCGACAGCCCACGGCCGGGCCGGCTCAGAGCAGCGGTTGGAGGAGCCGGTGTGGGCGTTGGCGCAGCGCGACGCTGATCGGGTCCTGGCGCGGCTGGGCCGGGACGCCCGGCCCGGTGTGGGCCTCGACGTCGCCGGGTGGCACGTCGACGTGACCGCACGCCGGGCAGCGGCTGGCCGGGTCGAGTTCGGTGCCGCACGCGGCGTGCCGGAAGGTCCGCAGCGGCTCGCCGGTGGCGAAATGCCGCTCGCCCCAGCGCGCCAGCGGGAGGATCACCGACCAGAGTTCGGTGCCCCGGTCGGTGAGTAGGTATTCGTCCCGGGGCGGGGAGCTCTGATAGCGGTGGCGCTGGAGGATGCCCGCCTCGACGAGGGTGGCGAGCCGGTCGGCGAGCACGGCCCGGGGGATGTCCAGGTGGGCGAGGAAGTCGCCGTAGCGGCGTACGCCGTAGAAGGCGTCGCGGACGACGAGCAGCGTCCACCGCTCGCCGACCAGTTCCAGCGCCTGGCCAGGGAGCAGTTCTGCCCTTCGTAGTTCTTCCCCAGTGCCATGCGGTGATCCTACACCCGGTCGTTCATTCAATGAACCTTCCCTGCTAGTCTCGGTTCGTTCACCGAACTGAGAGGCTCCCGAATGTCGACACCCGCCGGCGTCACCGCACCGTCCGCCGCTCCGGTCCCGGACGCCACCCGCTCGGGCTCCCGGGCCCTGTTCGCGGTCTGTGCCGCGACCCTGCTCGTTCTCATGAACTACACCGCACCGGTGGCCGTGCTGCCGCAGACCGCGCGGAGCCTCGGGGCGGGCATCACCACCCAGACCTGGTTGATCAACGCGATCACCCTCGGGCTCGCGGCCACCCTGCTGGTGGCGGGCAGCCTCGGCGACGATTTCGGACGCCGTCGGATATTCCGGGCCGGCCTCGCGCTGCTCGCCGTCAGTACCCTCGGCGCCGCCGTCGCCCCCAACGCCGGCACCTTCGTCGCCGCCCGCGTGCTGCAGGGGGTGGCCAGCGCCGCGATCCTCGCCGCCGGGCTCGGCCTGCTCGGGCACGCCTTCCACACCAACCATGGACGGTCCCACGCCACGGCCCGCTGGGCGTCGATGCTCGGCGCCGGCATCGCCCTCGGACCGCTGACCTCGGCCGTCCTGACCGGTCTCGGCAGTTGGCGCTGGTCCCACCTGGTGCTCGCGGCGCTGGCCGCGGTGCTGGCCGTGCTCAGCGGCCGGCTGCTCGCCGAGTCCCGCGCCGAGCGTCCGGCCCACATCGACGTATCCGGGGTACTGACCCTCGCCGCGGGCCTGTCGCTGCTGCTCATCGCCGTCACCGCCGGACGCACCGGCTGGCTGCGGCCCGCGGTGCTGATCCCCCTGGTGCTCGGGGCGCTGCTGCTCGCCGCCTTCGTGGCGATCGAGGCCCGCGGCCGGGCGCCGATGCTCGACCTCGCCCTGTTCCGCCGGCCGGACTTCCGGATCGCCACCATCGGCGCGTTCTTCACCGGGCTCGCCGCGATCGGCCCGAGCACCGTCCTGCCCACTTTGGTGCAGCGGTTGGTCGGCATGAGCGCGCTGGGCACCGCCGGCCTGGCCTTCCTCTGGGCGGGGGCCTCGTTCGTGGTCAGCAACCAGATGCGCCACCACGGCACGCGCTTCGCGCCCACCCGGCAACTCGTCCTCGGCTTCGCCCTGACCGCCGCCGGCTACCTGGCCATGGTCGGCTATGCCGATGCGCATTCCTGGGTCCGCACCATCCCCGGCCTGCTCATCTCCGGGGCGGGCAGTGGCCTGCTCAACGCGGCACTCGCCCGGCTCGCCATCACGAGCGTCCCCCTGGACCGGGTCGCGATGGGCTCCGGCGCCAACAACACCGCCCGCTACGTCGGGTCCGCCCTCGGCGTCGCCGCCAGCATCACCGTGGCCTCCAGCCTGCTGCCGGCCGGCCAGACCGCCGGCTTCTCGGCCCACGGCGCCGACGCGGTCCTGCTGCTCGGCGCCGGTGTGGCCGTGCTCGGCGGCGCGGCGGCCCTGATCCGCCGCCGGGTCACCGCACCGGCCCCGGCCGTGGGCTGACCCGGGACGCCGCGGGCCGAGGCACCGGTCCGCGGCCGTGACGGGCGAGAGCAGGATCTTGTCGTCGTTGTCACGTTGGCCCTGGCCAGGGCGGACGGCATCGCCGGCACCCGCCCGACGGCAGGTGTGCCGGCGCCGCGAGCGGGTAGCCCCCTGCCGCCTGAACTCTGGGGGAGGCGTGATGGCGACCGAGGCGCCCGACTACTTCCAGCCCGAGGGTGGACTGGTGCTCACTCACCTGCTGATCGTGCGGGATGTGGACCGTTCACGGGAGTTCTACCGACGGGTGCTGGGAGCGACGGTGGTGCGGGAACGCCAGCCGGCGATCTTGCGGTTCCACAACAGCTACCTCGTGATCAACAGCGAGGGCGGTCCGACCGACGACAAGCCGGACGTACGAGCACAGGCACCGCCGGATTCGCACACGCTCAGCAGCGCGATGAACATCCGGGTCACCGACGTCCGGGCGGTCTATGAGCAGTGGCGGTCACGGGGTGGCGAGTTCCTGACCGAGCCGAAGGATCACGGCGTCGAGATCCGGTGCTACCTGCGGGACCCGGACGGCTACCTGATCGAGCTCGGTCAGGCCACCGGGATCCTCGCCGAGATGGGTCGGGCCGCCGCCGCCTGACGGAGCGCGACGCACAGTCCGGAAGGAGAACGCGTGAACCACGCCGAGTTTCTGGAAGCGGTGGGGAAGCGGGCGGGAATGCCGGCGGCGGAGGCGGAGACCGTCATCCGAGCCACGCTCACGACACTGGCGGAACGGATCAGTGGCGGCGAGGCCCGCGACCTGGCCACGCAGCTCCCCGAGGAGTTCCGCGGGTACCTGCACAAGGAAGTGGACTTCGCCGAACACCTCGACCTCGTGGAGTTCCTCAACGAGGTACGGGCGCGCACGGGAATGGATGACCAGCGGGCCGCTGACGGGGCCCGCGCGGTACTGACCACCCTGCGCGAGGCCGTGAGCGCCGAAGAACTCGAGGACCTGGAAGCCGAGCTGCCAGCGGTCATCCGGCAGCTCCTCTATCCGGTTGGCCGCGGAGTCGGGGCGTGATCCGAGCCGTCGCCTGGCCCGGCGGCGGGTCGCCCGGGATCGCCCACCAGCGTTGCCCGAAAGGGAGTGCGAGCGAACGGGCCCGGTCCGCCGCGATGGCCCGGGCGGCGCTGGTCGGGGCAGGCGTTGGTCGCCGGTCGTTTCGGGTACCCGGAGCGAATGGCTGAGCTGCTTGAGGACGGGGACATCTACTTCCTCTACCGTCCGCGCGTCGAGCAGGAGCACGTCGACTCCCTGGACGAGGTGCAGCGACTGTTGGTGGTGATGCACCCGTGGCAGGGGCGGCACCTGCGGCTGCTCGTGGTCGGGCGTAAACGGCTGCCCGACATCGACGAGCACAACCGGTTCTGGGCGTTCGTCGACGAGGTGGTGGACCGGCCCGAGCAGTTGCACGAGGCACTGCAGGCACGCAGGTACGCCACGAGGACCCGCGCCGAACGGGAGCAGCCCCCGGCCCGGCCCGCCGCGGAGGGCGCCTACGTGATCGCGCGGCATGACGACCACACCCATCTCGCGTACGAACTCGAACTGCCGACCCGGCCCGGCGAGGCGCAGCACGACCTCGGCATCGAGTCGGAGGCGAGTTACATCATCACGGTGAAGAACCCGCAGGCGCCCTCCCCACCGGGCGTCGGTCTGCGTGGTTCCCAAAAGGTCAAGCTGCCCGCTCCACTGCAGAAGACGTTCCACGGTCGACGCTTCGCCCCGCTCGACCCGCCCGGCTTTCTCGACCACCCCGGGACCGAGATCCTGCTGATCGGCGCGGCCCACGACGCCTCCGAGGAGCTGCACATCGACCTGGACGCGGAGGTCGAGCGAGCGGACCGGAGCACGATCTTCGGGGACCTGCGGATCGGGCGTCGGGAACGTCCGATCGCCCCGCTCTTCGAGGGCGAATGGGCCTGACCCGCACGACGTGCGTACGTGCAGGTGTGACGGGCCAGAGCTGCATCCGCACGGTCAGGCGTGGCCGGCCAGGCCCTGCACGCCGACGAGACCGGGGACAGCGACGCGGCCCAGCTGGGTGCCGGTGCCGGGATCGTGCCAGCTCACGCCATCGTTCTGGCCCACGTAGAGGCGTCTGCCGTCGCGGCTCAACACAAGGCCGGACACGGGTTCACGGACCCGCCAGTCAGCCGTGCGGCCGAGGCGCGTGAGATCCATCGCCCGTACCGCCGTACCGGCGCCGATGAAGAGGCGGTCATTATCGGCCGCGGCGTGTGCGGTCCCGGCGCCCCGGAGCTGCGGGGCTGTCCGGCGTACGGTCAGCTCCCCGGTGTCGATCTCGGCGACGGTGCCCGACGTGGCATCGGCGACGAAGAGCCGACCTCCGTCCGGGCTGATCGTCATGGCGTGGCCGTTCGCGGCCGCCTGACCGAACGGATGCGGCAGGTCGATGCAGTACGCCCAGCGCTCGTTGACGCTCAGCGTGTGAACGAACGCGTGCACGTTGCCCGGCCGCCCGCTGACCAGGTTGCGGGTGTGCTGGTGGTCCGGCTGGTGGGTGTAGAGCGTGTAGAGGATGGTGCGATCCGGCGCGAGCACAGCCTGCCGCCCGTCGCCGCGCATCTCCTCCTCGGCGCCGGGCGGCACCGGCGTCTTGGTACGGGTGTAGAGCGGGCCGGGCGTCCTGGTGGCGAATTCGACGACGCGGACCCGGTAGCGGTCCGGTGCCGTCGCCGGGAGCCACTCGAGGACGAAGAGCCCGGCCAGATCTCCGGTGAACGTCTCCGGCACGAAATTGCCCCGCAACTCCAGCCGGTGCTGGACGCCGGTGACGTCGGCGATCAGCACGGGGGTCACGTCCCGCCCCTCCGGGCGCCCCCTGGTGGCATTTGCCTCGTTCGACGTGAGCGCCACCGTCGTACCGCTGGCCGAGACGGCCTGCGGCACCCAGCGTCCGGGCAGCTTGACCCGAGCGGAGATGCCGCCCGTGGCGGTGTCGATCCGCCAGAAGGCGGTGTCGGCGCCCTCGGGTGCGGTCGCGTAGATCGCCCGCCCGCCGGCGGTGGCGAGAGAACGCGGGATGGTCTGCCGGTCCGCACCACGCAGTACGCCAAACCCGTCGTCGACCTCGACCAGCAGTGCGTCGGGGATCGCGACGGCGCGGGCCTGGTTCGGGCGCCGAGCTGGATCGCAGCCGACCAACGCTGCGGCGCCCGCACCGGCGAGCACGCTCAGAACCGTGCGACGCGAGATGCTTGTCGTGGTCATCATGCCCCGGTGACACCGCCACACCCGCCGAGGTTCCACCCCGCGCCTGGAACCCACACCGTGCGGGCGGTGTCATGAGGGTGATCCCACCGGAGGTTTCACTGGACGACGAAGCGCTCGTCACCCGCGCTCGGGACGGTGACCTGGGGGCGTACGACCTCCTGGTCGCCCGGCACACCGCGTCCGCCTACCGGACGGCGGTGCTGCTCGGCGCGGGTTCGGATGCGGAGGACGTCATCCAGGAGGCGTTCGTGAAGGGATACCGCAACCTGTCCCGCTATCGGGGAGAGTCGTCCTTTCGCTCGTGGCTCCTCGCGATCGTCGCCAACGAGACCCGCAACCTGCACCGCTCACGCAGCCGCCGCGACGGACTCGTCCTGCGGGCCGCGGCGGCGAACCCGGAGTCGGAGATCGCCGAGGACGGCGCGGTGGGCGGCGTGCTCGCCGCCGAGCGCCGGGCCACGCTGGTGCGGGCCCTGCGGCTGCTGCCGGAGAAGGACCGTGAGGTGATCGTGTGCCGCTTCCTCCTTGACCTCAGCGAGGAGGAGACCGTGACGATGCTGGGCTGGCCCAGAGGCACGGTGAAGTCGCGGACGTCCCGAGCGCTGGCAAAGCTCCGCGGCCTGCTCGACCGCGAGGAGGTGCGCCGTGGATGACCTCGAACGGGAGTTGCGCGACATCGCCGCGTGGCTGGCCACACCCGACGCGCCCGACGTGGCCGACGGCGTACGCGCCCGACTGGCCGCGCCCGCGCGGAGGCGACGCCGGTGGCGCTACTACCTCGCCGCGGCGCTCGTCGCCCTGCTCGTCGCGGTGCTGCCACCGGGGCGGGCCGCCCTCGCCGACGCCGTGGCGGGGCTGCTGCGCTTCTCCGGAATCATCATCGACACGTCGTCGGCGCCGGTCCCGCCCACCGGCAGCCCGTCGCCGCTGCCGTCGCAGCGGCCCGCCTCCCTCCACGAGGCGCAGGGGATGCTCCGCTTCCCGATCCGCCTCCCGGCGAAGCTGGGCCCGCCCGAGCAGGTGCTGGTCGCCGACGTCGATGGCACCGGCGCCTACCGGGTGGTCACCCTGCTCTACCGCGGGGGTGCGCTGCGCCTCGATGCCTTCGACGGTCGCCTCGACCCGGTCTTCCAGAAGCAGGCCGCCGGGCCGGGAGTGGACTGGGTCCAGGTCGACGGTGGCTTCGCGGTCTGGATCGGCGGCCCGCACGCGCTGGCCTACGTGGATCGTGCGGGCACGGTCCACGTGGAGACCGCGCGGCTCGCCGCCTCGACCCTGATCTGGGAGGAGGCGGGCGTGAGCTACCGGCTTGAAGGTGACCTCACCAAGGCCGAGGCGATCGAGATCGCCAACTCGCTGAATTGAGGGCGGGACGGCGATCGCTCGGGGTGACAGTCGGGCCGGCAGATCGGGTGGGGAACTCGGAGGGCCCGACCGGTGTCCTGATGGTGCGAGGCACGAGTCATCGGCGGGCGCGGCGTTTGTCCGGAGGGCGCGAGATGGGTTCATGGGGCAGCAGGGTGTTGCTGGGTTCGGCGGTCCTGTTGGCGGCCTGCACGACCACCGGGCGGTCGGCCACGCCGGTCGGCGCTGCGGCCACCACGGCCCCGGCGAATCCGCCGGCGAGCGCCGCGACAGGCTGCGGCTCACGCGTCGAGACGGGTGTCCTGCCTGACTGGGCGGACGGCGGGTTCAGTGGGGAGGCCCGGATCCCGCACGTCTTCGGCGCGAAGGGGGCCATCGTCGCGGTGCTGTTCGGTCACCCGCTGGCGCTGGGCCGGGACGAGGGGCCCAGCAACAAGATCCTCTGGGTCGCCAAGCCGGCGGCGACGTCGTCCGACCCGGCGTCGCCCGCCACCCTGGCGATCACCGCGACGCTGGACGGAACCGACACGCGGGTGACCCGGGAGGTTGCCGGCGGCCCCGGCCCATCGATCATCGACCTGCCGCGGGCGGGCTGCTGGCACCTCGAACTCCACTGGTCGGGACACACCGACACCATGGACCTCGTCTACACCGAGGGCTAGCGTGATGCCGAGCACCGTTGTCGACGGCGTGGCGACGTGAGACATGGAGAGCCTACGGCGGTAACCGATGATGCTGGCGACCCGTGGGCGTCGGACGCCCGGAGTTCGGCTACTCGAGACCGATCGGCCGGTCGACCAGGGCGGCCAGCCGCTTCGGCGCCAGGACGCAGTAGCTTTCCGTGAGCAGCTCGGCGACCTCGTCCCAGTCGACCCCGTCGTCGAGCACCATGCCAACGACGTCGGCGCCCCAGCCCGGCTTGAAGAACGGGTGGCCGCTGGCGATCAGCCCGGCGATCTCGTCGCCGGGCGACCGGAACGTCAGCACGCAGATCGGCTGGTCGGTCGCGGCAGCTCGGGCGTAGGCCGCCTGGTGGTCGGGGTCGACCGTGAGCACATGGGCGAACGTGCGTTTGCGGATCCGCCAGCGCGTTCCCACCCACGCCGGCTCCTCGTAGGTCTCCGGCAGCCCGAGGCAGACGGGCCGGAGCCGGTGGAGGATCTCGGGTGGGACGTCCCCAGGGCCAGTCATGTGCGGGACGCTAGCTGGCCCCTCCGACAGGCCGGAGACGTCGATTCGTCGTACCTGGGGAGTACGACTGACGGAGACCGATGAGTATCGGCGTGGTGGACGGTCTACCCAAGGGAAACGAGTGGAAAGGATGAGGGTATGAGTGGCGTACGGGTGCTGGTAGGCACGCGCAAGGGCGCGTTCACGTTGACGTCGGACGGCAGGCGCGGCGACTGGACGGTCGAGGGACCGCATTTCGGCGGCTGGGAGATCTACCACCTGACCGGGTCGCCGGCCGACCCGAACCGGCTCTACGCGTCCCAGTCCGGTGGCTGGTTCGGGCAGCTGATCCAGCGCTCGGACGATGGCGGCAGAAACTGGACCACCGTCGGCAATGACTTCGCCTACACGGGTGAGGTCGGCGAGCACCTGTGGTACGACGGGACCCCACGCCCGTGGGAGTTCAAGCGCATCTGGCACCTCGAGCCGTCCCGCGACGACCCCGACACGGTGTACGCGGGTGCGGAGGACGCCGCCCTCTACGTCACCACCGACGGCGGTCAGAAGTGGACGGAGCTCACCGCCCTTCGTACCCACCCGACCGGACCGTCGTGGCAGCCCGGCGCCGGCGGGATGTGCCTGCACACGATCATCCTGGACCCGGTGAACAAGGACCGGATCTACGTCGCCATCTCGGCGGCGGGCGCGTTCCGCAGCGACGACGCCGGCGCCAGCTGGCTGCCGATCAACAAGGGTCTGCGCTCCGGGGAGATCCCCGACCAGGACTCCGAGGTCGGCCACTGCGTGCACCACATCACGCAGCACCCGTCCCGGCCGGACACCCTGTTCATGCAGAAGCACTGGGACGTGCTGCGCAGCGACGACGCCGGTGCGAACTGGCGCGAGGTCAGCGGCAACCTGCCGTCGGACTTCGGGTTCCCGATCGCGGTGCACGCGCACGAGCCGGAGACCATCTACGTCGTGCCGATCAAGAGCGACTCCGAGCACTACCCGCCGGAGGGCAAGCTGCGCGTCTACCGCAGCCGCACCGGTGGCGACGACTGGGAGCCGTTGACCAAGGGTCTGCCGCAGTCCGACTGCTACGTCAACGTGTACCGGGACGCGATGGCGGTGGACACGCTCGACCCGTGCGGGATCTACTTCGGCACCACCGGTGGCCAGGTCTACCACTCGGCCGACGGAGGCGACAGCTGGGCGCCGATCGTACGGGACCTGCCGGCCGTGCTCTCCGTGGAAGCCCAGGTGCTGCCGTGATCCGGGTCGTCCTCCCGGCCCACCTGAAGAACCTGGCGCATGTCACCGGCCCGGTAACGCTCGAGGTGACCGGTCCGCATGCCGGGCCGGTCACCCAGCGCCTGGTGTTGGACACCCTCGAGGCGCGATATCCGATGCTGCTCGGCACGATCCGCGACCGCCACAGCGGCAAGCGCCGCGCGTTCGTCCGCTTCTACGCGTGCGAGGAGGACCTGTCCAACGAGTCGCCCGACGCGCCACTGCCCGAGCGGGTCGTCGCCGGCGAGGAACCGTTCATCATCCTCGGAGCGATGGCCGGGGGATAGGCCGGCAAAGGACATCCGGCAGCTCCTTTGTCCGGTTGGGCAGCAGAGTCGGGGCGTGATCCGAGCCGTTCCCTGGCCCGGCGGCGGTCGGCCGGCGCTCGGACCACGGTCACAACGTGCTGTTGGAGGACTAGGCTAGGGGACGTGGTCGTCTGATCATGTTTCTTGGCTCAGGGTGGCCAACCGGCGGGCATCGCCTTTTTGTCCATGGTTTCGTCCGGCGGATCGCGGCTGGCAGTCGCCACCGCGGACCGCCATCCTGACGTTGTGTGTGGGAAGGGTCGATATGTCCGACAAGTCTCCCCAGAAGAGCAGTATGAAGAAGCCAGCCATGACTTTGAAGGAAAAGCGGGCGGCAAAGAAGGCCAAGCAGGCGGACAAACCTTCCGCGATTCCGCCAACCGGCCACTGAGAGAACGTACGGCCGCCGCTCGCGCGAACCGACGTTGACGTGGCGGTGAGGACTTGGGGCGGCCCGGGCTGATCAGCCAGTTGTGAGCCGGTCGAGGGTTTGTGGCGGCCGGATGCGGGTCCGGGCCGTAGCCGATGGTGGAGGCGAGGCGCACGTCGGCGGTGAGCACCCGCGAGCTGCGCGCCGTCGCCGGCCAGGTGCACCACCGACCCCCCCGTTCTGGTACCTCGGCGTCCTGGGCACCCATCCCGACCAGCCGGTCGTCGCCGGGGCCACGCCGTCATGGGGGCCGGATTGCGCCGCGCCGCGGCGGAGGGCGTGCCGGCGATCCTGGAAACCAGCAACCCGGCCAACGTCGAGGTGTACCGCTGTGCCGGCTCGGAGGTGGCGCTCGTGGTGACCGCCGAGCCGCTGACCATCTGGATCATGCAACGGTCGACTGGCTGACCGCGGGCGGAATGACGGACCCGGCGGCGATCGATCGGCGAGTCACCAGACGTCCCTCAGCGGCGGTGCGGCGCTGCTGAGACTGTGGAACGTAGTCCTTCGAGGTAGGTGTCCAGGACCGTTCGGAACACCTCGTTCTCGTCCTCGAGCGCGGTGGCCGCGTCATCAAGGACGCGCTGCGCCGCTGGCAGTCCGACCAGGCCCGCGCCCGCGACGCCCGGGGAAACGAGCGGTGGCCCAGCGGTACGTCATCCACCTGCCGGTCGTCGCGAACGACCTGCCCGCCGCGCAGCGCCTGGCCCGGGTGGTCGGCCGTTGGCTGCTCGTCCTGCCGCAGACCGACCCAGGCGAGACCACCGTCTCCGCCGAGGACGACCAGAACGTACGCCATCGGGTCTTCTGCGACCTGCTGATGCCCGGCGGCCGGCGCTGCCTGCTCCGCGCCGACCACGACGGCCCCTGCGCCCGCACGCTGCGGCGTTGAGCGGAGAGCGTCCCGGCTGACCGCAGCGGCGTCCGACACTCGTCGGCCGTACGTTGGGCGTGTCAGCGCGCGTCGGTAGGCTGGTCCGACCCGGAACTCAGCCCGCCTGGAAGGACGACGATGACCGCACAGCCGTCGAGGCACACCTTCGGCCTGGACGAGTTCGGGCTGGACGACCGGATGCGCCTGTTCGGCTACGTCACCGCGGAGAACCGGTTCGCCTACCTCTGGCTGCTACGCGCCTTCGACTCGGCGCGCTCCAGCTATCACGTAATGCTGCACACCGCCGACGTGGCCGCGGCGATGGAAGCATTGCACCAGGCCAGCCCAGACTGCCCAGACCCGGCCGAGCTGGAGCTGCCCCGGCTGCTCGACGCGCTCGTGGAGTGGGGGATCCTCGACCGGGGCCAGGACGCCACCCGGGCGACCACCCTCGCGGAATACCGCAACCGGCACTCCGTCTACCAGTTCACCGAGGCCGGTTACCGGGCCCACCGGGCGGTGGAGGCCGTGCTCACGGCGACGATGGACGACACCACCCTGTCCCGCCTGGTCTTCGCCGACCTGCTCGCCGACCTGACGGCGCTGGCCGCGGCCAACGAGGCGGGAGACGCCGAGGAGGTCTACCGCAAACTCAACCGGCTCGACCGGGCGCTGGCTGACATCGCCGAGCGGGCCGCCCGCTTCTACCACATGCTGGGCGACCTGAGCCGCACAAACGACGTACGCCCGGAGGCGTTCCTCACCCACAAGGACGCCCTGCTGGCCCACCTGCGAGACTTCCACGACGAACTGCAGCGCTTCACGCCGCGCCTGCGGGCGGCGGTGCACGAGGTGGAGGCGACCGGCCTGGACCGTCTCATCGAGGCGGCGGCCGAGGCCGACGAGCGGCTCTTCCACACGCCGGTGGAGCGGCTGGAGGACTGGCGGCGTCGCTGGCGCGGGCTGCGGTCGTGGCTGGCGCCGCCGGGGATGGCGGAGGCCAGCGAAGCCGACCGGCTCGCCGACGCCACCATCGCCGCGATCGGCGACGTGCTGGCGCTGCTGCGCCGGGTGACCGAGGCCCGCCGCGGCGGGGTGAGCCGCGAGTCGCAACTGCGCCACCTGGCCACCTGGTTCACCCGGGCCGTCGCAGGAGGCCTCCCACGCGCTCTTCGACGTCGCGTTCGGCCTGGGCGGTCCGCGGCACGTGGCAGTGACCCATCCGGACCCGGAGGCCATCGCGACCCGGCTGTCGTGGTGGGAGGCGCCGGCGGTCGAACTGTCGCGCACCCTGGTGGCGACCGGCCGGGCACCCGGCCAGGGCCGCGGTGCAGCACCACGTCGACCAGGTGCTCGAGCACCCGGGGACCGGCGACCTGGCCGTCCTTGGTGACGTGGCCGACCAGCACGGTGGCGATCCCGCGCTCCTTGGCGACCGCGACCAGGGCGGCGGTGACGGCGCGCACCTGGGTCACCCCGCCGGGGACGCCCTCGGTGCCGGTGGTGGAGATCGTCTGCACCGAGTCGAGCACCAGCAGCCCGGGCTTGACCGCGTCGAGGTGGCCGAGCACCGCCGACAGGTCGCTCTCGGCGGCCAGGTAGAGCTGGTCGTGCAGGGTGCCCATCCGCTCCGCGCGCAGCCGCACCTGGCTGACCGACTCCTCGCCACTGACCACCAGCGACGGGCTGCCCGCGTTGGCCGCCCACTGCTCGGCGACGTCGAGCAGCAGCGTCGACTTGCCCACCCCGGGCTCGCCGGCGAGCAGCACCACCGCGCCCGGGACGAGGCCGCCGCCGAGCACCCGGTCCAGCTCGCTGACCCCGGTCGCCCGGGCCCGGGCCGGGGCGGCGCTGATCGTGGCGATCGGCCGGGCGGGCTCGGCGGGCATCCGGGAGCTGACCACCCGGCCGGAGACCAGCGGACCGGTGACCGTGCACTCGACCACCGAGCCCCACTCGCCGCACTCCGGGCAGCGCCCGACCCACTTGGGCGGCTGGTGGCCGCAGGCGTCGCACTCGTAGGCGGGGCGCGGCTCGCGCGCCGAGCCCCGGGCCCGGCCGGCGGTGGACGCGCCGCGGGGGGAGGTCGAACGGGAGGTGGTCACCCCCGGAACGCTAACCGGGCGGTACGACGAAAACCCAACCGGAAACGAGAACACCGCCGGCGTGGCGGTCGCCACGCCGACGGTGCTGTCGACGGTTGGTCCCGCGGGTCAGCCGGCCTCGGTGCCGCCCTCATCGCCGCCGCCACCCTCGCGGGTGATGATCGGCGAGGCCGGCGCGGCCGGGGTCAGCGGGACGCCGATCGGGGCCGCGGTCTTGATCGTCTTGCCGTTGCCGAAGTCGAAGACCAGGTTGACCTGCTGGCCGGGGAGCAGCTTGTCGTTCAGCCCGACGACCTGGAGGCGCTGGCCGTTGCCGCCGGTGAGCTGGGCGTAGCCGAGGGCCGGGATCTCGATCCGGGCCGGCTGGCCGGCCGGGGCCGACTCGCTCGCCGAGGCGGACGGGCTGGCCGAGGGGGACTTGCTGGCCCCGAGCGACCGGCTCGGCGACGCACTGGGGTCGCTCGCGGTCGGCGACGCGGAGGCGGGCTCGGTCGCCGACTGGCTCGGGCTCGCCTGGGCACCGCTCGGGGTCGAGCCGGCGAGCACGACCTCTCGGGCGCTGTCGGTGGTGACGGTGACGGTCACCGGGGCCTTGCTGTCGTTGTAGATCACGACGTTCATGAGGGCGTTGCCGCCCGCCTGGTAGCCCGCGGCGCCCGGGTACTGCACGTAGAGGCCGCGCACCTTGTAAAGGCTGTCGGAGGTCTGGACGTTCACGCCCTGCACCGACGGGTTCTTGTTGGCGGTCTCGGCCACCTGGCCGGCGCCACACCCGGACAGCAGCAGGCTCGCCGCCGCGGCCGTACCGGCCAGCAGCAGGGCCGCCCGTCCGGAACCCCTGATCGAGCGCGTCACGTCGGTCCTCCTCGTCACGATCCCCACCCGGCCGTACCCCGGGCACGGTGGTCATACCCGCGCAGACCGCGCTCCAGGGTAGTTGGGGCTGATCGACGGTCGCACGCCGACCCGGCAACGCCACCTACCCGGGGAGCGGTCACACCACCCGGCCGCTGGCCACCAGCAGGACCACGTCGATGAGCGCCACCACCATCACCGCCCGGAAGGCGGCCACCGGCCGGCCACCGGCCCGGGTCGCGGCGCGTCCGCCGTACCCGCCGACGGCCGGCACCAGGACGGCGGCGGCGACCGCCGACAGCCCGGCCCACGACGGCGGCCCGGGCGGCCCGAAGACCAGCGTGACGGTCGCCGCGAGGAGCAGCCCAGCGGCGGCCGCCCGGCTGCCCGCCGGACCGAG
>NZ_JAEVHJ010000049.1:0-28931 GCF_016802855.1 Micromonospora sp. ATA51
GGGCGCGGACCAGGCGGCGGGGCTGCTCGCGGCGGTGCCGAAGGTGAGCGGCGACTGGGGCAGCGGCCGGCTGCTCACCGGGAAGCTGTTCAGCGTGCTGCTCACCGACGACGGCCGGGTGCTGGCCGGCCTGGTCACCCCGGAGCGGCTCTATCAGGCGGCGCGAAGCTGATCTGACGGATCGGGGGCCCGGACGGCGATGCCGTCCGGGCCCCCTGGCGCGCGGCTTGCGCTCCTGCTCACCCTGGTGCGGTTTGTCATTCCGGCCAGCGAGTCAGGTTCCCTTGCGCGCGTCGTGGACCGCATCTTGACCGTCGCGACCACAGCTGTGTTGCCGGTCATTGCCTGGGTCGTTGCGCGGTTGCTCGCGCCGAACTACTTCACCATGCCCGACCGCCGAACCAGGATCACAGTGGTAGTCATCGTCACCGCCGTGACGGTCATCGGCTATCCCGTTGGCCGGTTCAACGATCGCTTCCTCACCTGCGGAGACTTCCGGTCGCCGGCGATGACGTGCCGAAGAACTGCACCGAAGTCCCCCGTCGCTAGGTGATTGGTCGACTGGCATCACGCGACGGCGCGGCGGTGTGACGTGGGCGCGGGCGGCCGGGCAGGCTTGGTCCGGCGGCTCACCGCGCGGTATCTTTCTCAGTTCAAACACAAAAAGGAATGGCGCGAGACGCCATTCCTGTGCCGATTTTAGCCCATGAGGAGCCGGCTTGTCAACGCACTCCACCGGTGAGCTGCACCAGGACGACGAGATCGGCCGGGAGCAGGAGTACGTCTCGATGCTCTACGGCCGGCTGGACGGCATGCGGGACCAGGCCGCCCGCCGGCTCGCCGAGGAACTGCGCGCCACCGGCGGCACGTTGCAGGCCCGCTCCCAGCGCGACTCGGCGGTCCAGATGTACGCCGACCAGGTCGAGCAGTTCTCGGCGGTGGAGAACGGCCTCTGCTTCGGCCGCCTCGACGGCGACGACGGCGCGGCCCGCTACATCGGCCGGATCGGCATCTTCGACACCGGCGGCGACTACGACCCGCTGCTGATGGACTGGCGGGCCCCCGCGGCCCGGGCCTTCTACCTGGCCACCGCCGCGAACCCGCAGGGCGTACGCCGGCGGCGGCACCTGCGCACCCGGCAGCGGAAGGTGACCGGGCTCAACGACGAGGTGCTCGACCTCGCCACCGCCTCCCCCACCGCCCACGAGGAGCTGACCGGCGAGGCGTCGCTGCTCGCCGCGCTCAACGCCGGCCGGACCGGCCGGATGCGCGACATCGTGGAGACCATCCAGGCCGAGCAGGACCGGATCATCCGCGCCGACCTGCCCGGGGTGCTGGTGGTGCAGGGCGGCCCGGGCACCGGCAAGACGGCGGTCGCGCTGCACCGGGCGGCGTACCTGCTCTACACCCACCGGCAGCAGCTCGCCACCCGGGGCGTGCTCCTGGTCGGGCCGAACGCCACCTTCCTGCGCTACATCTCCCAGGTGCTCCCGGCGCTGGCCGAGACGGGCGTGCTCCTGCGTACCCAGGCCGACCTCTTCCCCGGCGTGAGCGCCCGGCGGACCGAGCCGGCGGAGACCGCGGCGCTCAAGGGCCGCGTGGAGATGACCGAGGTGCTCGCCGCCGCCGTCCGGGACCGGCAGTGGGTGCCCGACGAGCCGCTGGAGATCGAACTGCCGCAGCGGGAGATCCTCACCCTCGACCCCGGGACGGTCCGTGCGGCACGGGAGCGGGCCCGCCGCGCCGGCCGCCCGCACAACCTGGCCCGGGCGCTCTTCGACGTCGAGATCGTGCACGCGCTCGCCGCCCAGGTCGCCGAGCGGATCGGCGCCGACCCGCTGGGCGGGGAGAACCTGCTGTCCGAGGCCGACCTGGCCGAGATCCGCCGCGAGCTGCGCGAGGAACCGGAGGTACGGGCCGCGCTGGACGAGCTCTGGCCGGTGCTCACTCCGCAGCGGCTGCTCGCCGACCTGTACGCCGCGCCGGAGCGGATCGCCGCCGCCGCGCCGATGCTCACCGAGGCGGAGCGGGCGTCGCTGCACCGGGAGCCGGGCGGCTGGACCCCGGCCGACGTGCCGCTGCTCGACGAGGCGGCCGAGCTGCTGGGTGAGGACGAGCGCGCCGCGGCGGCCCGCCGGGAGCGGATCCGCTCCCTGGAACGGGAGTACGCCGAGGGCGTCCTCGAGATCGCCCGCGGCTCCCGCTCCATCGACGTCGAGGACGAGGCGGACGGCGGCGAGATCCTCGGCGTCACCGACCTGATCGACGCCGACCGGCTGCTGGAACGGCAGGAGGAGTCCGAGCGGCTGACCACCGCGCAGCGGGCCGCCGCCGACCGGAGCTGGGCGTTCGGGCACGTCATCGTCGACGAGGCACAGGAGCTGTCCCCGATGGCCTGGCGGCTGCTGATGCGCCGCTGCCCCAGCCGATCGATGACGATCGTCGGACGTGGCCCAGACCGGTGCCCTGTCCGGCACCCCGTCCTGGCGGGAGGCGCTCGAACCGTACGTGGCGCGGCGGTGGCGGCTGGAGGAGCTGACCGTCAGCTATCGCACGCCCGCCGAGATCATGGCGGTCGCCGCCGACGTGCTCGCCGAGATCGACCCGGCGCTGCGCCCACCCCGCTCGGTCCGCGCCAGCGGCATCCCGCCGTGGGACCGTACGGTCCACGCGGACCGGCTCGCCGCCGAACTGGTCGAGGTGACCGCGCGGGAGGCGGCCGGGCTGGACGACGGGCGGCTCGGCGTGATCGTGCCGAGCGGTCGGGTCGACGAGCTGGGCGCCGCCGTCACCGCCGCCCTGCCCGAGGCCGCGGTCGGCGAGCAGCCGGAGCTGGAGAACCGGGTGGTGGTGCTGACCGTCGGGCAGGCCAAGGGGCTGGAGTTCGACTCGGTGCTGGTGGTGGACCCGGAGCGGATCGTGGCCGAGTCGCCGCGCGGGCACAGCGACCTGTACGTCGCGCTCACCCGGGCCACCCAGCGCCTGGGCATCCTCCGCGCCGCCTGACCCCCCGTCCCGGCACCGTTACGGGCCTGGTCGGTGCGCGATCCATCCGGTGGTGGCCTCCCGCGGTCGGGAGGCCACCACCGCCACGTCGGAACGTGCTCCGGTCAGCCCGGGTTGGCTCCCTCGTCGGTGAAGTTGCCGACCTGGGCGGCGGTGCTCGATTCGTCACTGGTGGAGCCGCCGGAAGGGGTGCTCATCCCGCCGGTCCCGGCACCCCCGGTCGTGGTCGGGGCGACCTTGCCCGGGTGCCGCTCCGGCTGCCGCGCCAGCCGTCGGGCGCTGGCCGGGCCGGCCGTGCCACCGGTCGTGGTGATCGCGCCCTGACCCCGGGTCGGGCCGCCGTCCCGCAGCACGGTGGGGTCGACCGGGGCGTGCGCCGGGTCGTCGGGGTCCTCGTCCTGGATGACCCGCAGCACGTCGGTCTGCGGCACGGTGACCTCGTCGAGCGCGCCCTCGCCGTACACGCCCCCGGCGACCCGTTCCTCGGCCCGGCGGGCGGCTTCCTGCCGCATGTCGTCCTCACGCACGTCAACCACCTCGCAGCTGTCTCGGATCGTTCTGCGTGCCCGTCGACCGGCCGGGCAAACCCCCGGACGCGGGTCGTCCCCCGGGGTTCACCGGGACGACTCCCGCCGCTCGCCCGCCCGCCGTCCCGGCTGCCCATGCTGACCGGCGGGTTGGCGGGAACCGCCCGCCCCCGAAGGGAAGACAGCGTGCGAGTCGTACGCCGTACCGCCATCGCCGCCCTGGTGGCGGCGACCGTGACCACCGGCCTCCCGGCCCCCGCCGAGGCGAGCCCGCGGCCGGACCGGACCTTCGACCTGCAGGCCCACCGCGGTGGCCTCGGGCTGCGGGTGGAGAACACCCTCGCCTCGTTCGGCAACGCCCTCCAGCTCGGGGTGAGCACCCTCGAACTGGACGTACAGATCACCTCCGACGGGCAGGCCGTGGTCACCCACGACCGGAAGGTCACCGGCGCCAAGTGCGCCGACACCGCACCGGTGACCCCGGGCGACCCGGAGTTCCCGTACGTCGGCAAGTACGTCAACACACTCACCCTGGCCCAGCTGCGCACTCTGGACTGCGGATCGAAGACCCTGCCCGACAAGCCCGGCCAGCTCGCCGTGCCCGGTGCCCGGATGCCGCTGCTGAGCGAGGTCCTCGCGCTGGTCAAGCGCTACCACGCCGACGACGTGAAGCTCAACGTGGAGACCAAGGTGGAGGCCGGCGCGCCGACCGAGAGCGCGCCGCGCGAGCAGTTCGTCCAGGTCACCGCCCGGGAGATCCGCAACTCCGGGCTGCTCAAGCAGGTCACCATCCAGAGCTTCGACTGGGGCGCGTTGATCCGGATGCGCAGGTCGAGCCCCGGCTGCCCCTGGTGGCCCTGACCAACTACGACTTCCTCCAGGTCGGTGAGCCCGGCGCCTCGCCGTGGCTCGGCGGGCTGGACATCGACGACTTCGGCGGCGACCCGATCGCGGCGATCCGCAGCTTCGGCGCGTCCGCGTTCTCCCCGGTGCACGGCTTCCCCCAGGACGGCAAGGTGACCGACCCCGGCTACCGCCCGTACGTGACGAAGGAGATGGTGGCGCACGCGCACCGCAACGGGATCAAGGTGATCCCGTGGACGGTGGACGACGTGCCGACCATGGCGAAGCTGATCGACGACGGCGTGGACGGCCTCATCACCGACTACCCCGACCGGCTGCGCGACCTGCTCGCCGCGCGCGGCTACCGACTGCCGAAGGCGTACGCGTCGCCGTTCGACATCCAGGCCCACCGCGGCGGCCGGTCCACCCGGCCGGAGAACACCCTGCCCGCGTTCGCGCACGCGCTGGAGAACCGGGCCATCTCGACGCTGGAACTCGACACCGGGGTGACCGCCGACGGGCACCTGGTGGTGCTGCACGACCGGACGATCAACGGCTCGCACTGCGTCGACACCGCCCCCGTGCGAGCCGGTGACCCGAAGTACCCGTACGTGGGCAAGCTGGTGCACGAGCTGACCCTTTCCCAGATCAAGACGATCGACTGCGGGTCGAAGACGCTGGCCGAGTTCCCCGCCCAGGTGGCCGTGCCGGGCGCCCGGATCCCCACCCTCGACGAGGTCTTCGCGCTGGTACGGGCGAGCGGGCGGGACGACGTACGGATGAACATCGAGACGAAGCTCAGCCCGTTGGTGGCGGACACCGAGCCGTACCCGAGCTTCACCCGCAAGCTGGTCGACGCGATCGAGGCGGCGGGCTTCACCCGGCGCGCCACCATCCAGTCCTTCGACTGGCGCACCATCCGGTACGCCCACCGGCTGAACCCGCGCATCGACACGGTCGCCCTGGTCTGGCAGTACGGCCCGGCCGAGTGCGCCGGCCTCGCCGACGAGTGCTCGCTGCGCGCGGTCTACGACGACCCGTCGGTCAAGAGCCCGTGGACCGCGGGCCTGGACTGGTGGCAGCACCAGGACCTGGGCGAGCTGGTCCGGCGGTCGGGCGCGACCACGGTGTCGGCGAACTGGCAGGTGCACGACCCGGCGCAGGGCACGGTGCCGTCGGCCGACTGGTACCTGCGGCAGAACCCGGCATACTTCCACGGACCGGACGTCCGCGCCCTTCAGGGTCGGTACGGGCTGACCGTGGTGCCGTACACCGTCGACGACGCGGCGGTGATGCAGCGGGTCATCGACCTCGGCGTGGACGGGATCATCACCGACGACCCGGAGCTGCTGATCTCGGTCGCCATCCGCAACGGCCTGCGCTGAGCGGACGGCCCCCGGCGGGGCGGCATTCGACCACGGGTCGGTGTTACCTCGCCGGAGCGACGGGTAGACGGGCGGTGCCCGCGCCATGAACGCGAACCGTGCCGTGGCCGAAACGCGGTAGCGGGGCGAGGGAGTGCAGGGAACGACTCATCGCATCCTGAGGAGGACCAGATGAGCACGCAGGCTGCATCCACCAGGCCGATGAACCGGCCGGTGCAGGAAGCGCAGAACCGCGGCGCCATGCAGGAGGCGCCGACCCGTCCGATGCCGATGGCGCAGGACGGACACCGGCAGCCGATGGGGGCACCGGGCACCGAGACCAAGCCGTCGTTCGCGACGACCGAATTCTGGGTCTACCTGGCATCCGTCGCGGCTGTGCTGGTGGCGTCCTATCTGGTCGGCAAGAACTCGGTCGGGGTGGACATCTTCCGTGCCCCGCAGGCGTGGTTCTTCATCACCCTGCTGACCATCGGCTACCTGGGTAGCCGCGGTCTGGCCAAGGCCGGCAGCAACTTCCGCAGCGGCGAGGAGCGCAAGGCCCGACACTGACCGACGAGATCAACATCTGTGTACGACGGCGCCCCGGGACAAGCCCCGGGGCCACCGTCGTCGGTCGTCCTATTCGAAATCCCCGCCGAAGTCACCGAAGTCGCCCTCGAAGGCGTCCCCGATCAGCTCACCGGCGACCAGGCCGCCGGCCACGCCGAGCGCGGTGCCCGCGACCAGCCCGCCCATCCCGTGACCCCGGCCGTGGCCGTGGGACGCGCCGAAGCCCTGGGCGCGCAGGTTGCCGTAGCGGGAGGTGGTCTCGCGCAGCCAGCCGTCGACCACTTGGACCCAGTCGGTCCGGTCGGCGTCGGTGTGCGGGACGGCGTACCGGCCGACCACGTCGTGGCCGGCGCTGAGGAAGCCGCCGCGCTTGTCGCACTCCAGAATCACCTCGACGCCCCGCTGGCTGGTCACGAAGGTCAGCTCGACCTCGGTGACGGTCCGGGCGTACTGCGGCGCGGCGAAGAACTCGATCTCCTGGTAGAACGGCAGCGTCTGCTGCACACCGCGGATGTGGCCGCGTTCCAGGTCGGCGTGCTTGAAGCGGAAACCGAGCGCCTGGAAGGCGTCGAGGATCCGCTCATGGATCGGCAGCGGGTGCACCGCCACATGGTCCAGATCGCTCTTGTCCACCGCGCGGGCCACCGCCAGCTCGGTACGCAGCCCCATCGTCATGCCGTGCAGGCGCTGGCCGTACACGTCGGTGACCGGAGTCTCCCACGGCACCGGCAGCTGGAACGGGATGGCGAGCTGCTGCTTCGGGGCCAGCTCCAGCGGCCCGCTCACCGCCATCCGGTGGAACTCCATGATGCCGGCGTACTCGGAGTCGCCGCCCTCGATCTCGACCCGGGTGACCAGGCCGACGGTGATCTGCTCGATGCTGGCCGGCGCGTCCCCGCCGACGAGGTTGACGTGCCCGTCGAGGGTGAGCCCGGGTCGGGTGTTCGGGTTGGTCAGCACGGTGTCGACGCTGGGGCCGCCCACGCCGAACGCGCTCAACATCTTCTTGAAGACCATCGATCACTCCCGCGGAACGGCGTTCCACCGTGGAACGTCGGAGCCATTGCTCAGGGCACCCTAACGCGAGCCCCTGTGAAGTGCCTGTGAACGCGGTCAGGCGGCGTCGACGACGATCAGCTCGCCGACCTGCTCGCCGATCTGGCGGCGCCCCTCCGGGGGCAGCTTCGCATCGGTGACCAACACGTCGGCGTCCTCCAGCGGGGCGATGGTGGCGATGCCGATGGTCTCCCACTTGGTGTGGTCGGCGAGCACCACCAGCCGGCGGGCGGAGCTGATCAGCCGGCGGTTGACCGCCGCCTCCAGCAGGTTTGGGGTGGTGAATCCCGTCCGTGGGCTCATCCCGTGCACGCCGAGGAAGAGCAGGTCGACGTTGAGGGCGGCGATCGCCGCCTCGGCCACCGGCCCGGTCAGCGCGTCCGACGGGGTACGGATGCCGCCGGTCAGCACCACGGTCTGGTCGGCGCGCGGGTTCTGGTAGAGCGCGTCGGCGACCGGGATCGAGTTGGTCACCACGGTCAGCCCGCGGACGTCGGCCAGCTTCGCGGCGAGGGCGGCGGTGGTGGTGCCGGCGGACAGCGCGATCGCCATGCCCGGCTCGACCATGGCAGCGGCCCGGTCGGCAATGGCCTGCTTCTCGGCCTGCTGGCGGATCGACTTCGCGGCGAAGCCGGGTTCCTCGGCGGAACCCGGACCGGCCAGGGTCGCCCCGCCGTGGACCTTGTCGACCAGCCCCCGCTCGGCGAGCACCTCCAGGTCCCGCCGGATCGTCATGTCGGACACCCCGAAGCGGCTGACCAGGTGGCTGACCCGGACGCCGCCGCGCTGGCGGATCAGCTCCAGGATGGCGCTCTGCCGTTGCTGGGCGAGCATCTGACCTCCTTCTGGCGCACGGGAACGGTAGCCGGGCTCACGCCGCGTCCGCGGCCCGGTCCACCGGCGTCTCCGCCGTCTGGACCCCGGCCGCGGACCCGGTGCCGGTCTCCTCGCGCAGCACGGCCACCTCGCCGGCCGGTACGACCAACTCGCCGTCGCAGCGGGCGCCGCCGAGCAGCTCGGTCCCGGTCGCCGCGAGCCGGGCGTCGGCGTCGGTGTGGTTGATGACGAACAGCCAGCTCCGGTCGGCGCCGCGGCGGCGGACCACCTCGACGCCGGGCGGCGCGGCCACCGGCGGGCGGGCGCCGGACTCGGCGAGCAGCCGGGCCACGAGACGGTCGGTGGCCGCCTCGTCGAGCCGGGTGCCGACGTACCAGGCGGCGCCGGCGCCGACGGTGTGCCGGGTCAGCGCGGCCACGCCGGGCAGCGGCCCGTCGGTGTACGAGGCGAGCACCTCCGCCCCCTCCGGGTGCAGCCACTCGGTCCACACGTCGGCGGTGGCGCCGTCGTCGAGGGTCACCTGCTCGCCCTCGCGCAGCGGGAAGAACTCCTCGGTGCGGAGGCCGAGCAGTTCCCGGAACGCGCCGGGGTAGCCGCCGAGCCGGATGTGGTCGTGCTCGTCGACGATGCCGCTGAAGTAGGTGACCAGCGCGGTCCCGCCGGCCTCGACGTACCGGCGCAGCGCCTCGGCGTCGGCATCGCGGACCAGGTACAGGGTGGGCGCCAGGACCAGCCGGTAGCGGGACAGGTCGGCCGACGGGTGCACCACGTCGGCGGTGACCCCGGCCCGCCAGAGCGCGCCGTGCAGGGCGGCGAGCCGGTCTACGTAGGTGACGTCGACGCTCGGGTGCGAGTCGAGTTCCGCGCCCCACCAGGCCTCGTAGTCGAACAGGATCGCCACGTCGCGTCGACCCGGCTGCCGCGTATCTCGGCGAGCGCCTTCAGGTCGGCGCCGAGCTGGCAGACCTCGCGGAACACCTTGGTCTCCGGGCCGGCGTGCGGCACCAGCGCCGAGTGGAACTTCTCGGCGCCGGCGCGGGAGGCCCGCCACTGGAAGAAGAGCACCCCGTCGGCGCCGCGCGCCACGTGCGCGAGGCTGTTGCGGCGCAACTGACCGGGGGTCTTCGCCACGTTGCGCGGCTGCCAGTTGACCGCGCTGGTGGAGTGCTCCATCAGCAGCCACGGGTCGCCGCCGGCGACGCCGCGGGTGTGGTCGGCGGCGAGCGCGAGGTTGACCTGCGGCTGCGGGTCGGCGGCGACGAGGTAGTGGTCGTTGGCGACCACGTCCACGTCGGCGGCCCAGGAGTGGTAGTCCAGGTACTTGACGCCGGTGCCGATCATGAAGTTGGTGGTGACCGGCTGCGGGGCCAGCCGGGTGAGCAGCTCCCGCTCGGCGCGAAGCTGGGCCCGCTGCTCGTCGGAGGAGAAGCGCAGGAAGTCCAGCTGCTGGGTGGGGTTGGCGAAGGTGGGCGCGGTGCGCGGCGGGTTGATCTCGGCCCAGTCGTGGTAGCGCTGGCTCCAGAAGGCGGTGCCCCAGGCGGCGTTGAGCGAGGCCAGGTCGCCGTAGCGGTCGCGCAGCCAGCGGCGGAACGCCTCGGCGCTGACGTCGCAGTAGCAGTGCACGTTGTGGCAGCCCAGCTCGTTGGAGACGTGCCACATCACCACCGCCGGGTGCGCGGCGTACCGGCCGGCGACCGCCTCGACCAGGGCGAGCGACCGCTCGCGGAAGACCGGCGAGCTGGGGCAGTAGGCCTGCCGGCCGCCCGGCCAGAGAATCGCCCCGTCGGCCCGGCGGGGCAGCGTCTCCGGGTGCCGGTGGGCCAGCCACGGCGGCGGGCTGGCGGTGGCGGTGGCCAGGTCCACCCGGATCCCCCCGTCGTGCAGCACGTCGAGGGCCCGGTCCAGCCAGCCGAAGTCGAACTCGCCGGGGGCGGGCTCCAGCAAGGCCCAGGAGAAGATGCCGACCGAGACCAGGTTGACCCCGGCCCGGCGCATCAGCGCGACGTCCTCGAGCCAGGTCTGCTCGGGCCACTGCTCCGGGTTGTAGTCCGCGCCGTACCAGATTCCGTCGCCGTGCCAGCTCCGCATGAGAGCAGAGCGTGCACCTCGACGACACCCAAGTCAACACTTTCCAACATCGACGGATTTTCCAACGTTTACCTTGTCTCGGCCGTGTCACGACTGGGTTATCAGTGCCCGTCGACCCTCTTGACAGCGTCGCACGGAGGGGTAGCTTGACGAGCCACCGGCTGTTTGTGTTCGGACATGTGGATTCACGGTGGATCTATCCTGGCCCGCGCGAACACCGATCCCCGCCACCACTCACGGCCCTTGGGCGCAGCGCACCTCTTCCACGCAGGAGGCACAATGTCCCGTCCCAGATCGCAAGCCGAGTACCTCGCCCGACTCGTACCCCCGTCCGTCGCCGGCCTGAACCGCCGCTCGCTGCTGACCGGCGCGGCCGGCACCGGCGCGCTGCTCGGCACGGGACTGCTCGCCGGCTGCGGCGGCTCCGACTCCGACTCCGGCGCGGGCTCGAAGACGGTCTCGCTCGGCTCGAACGCTTCGGACCCGACGCCGAAGGACGTCCTCGCCAAGGTGACGGCGGGCTTCCAGAGCTCGTCCGGGATCCAGGTCGCGGTCAACACCGTCGACCACAACACGTTCCAGGAGAACATCAACAACTACCTGCAGGGCAAGCCGGACGACGTGTTCACCTGGTTCGCCGGCTACCGGATGCGGTTCTTCGCCGCCAAGGGCCTGGCCGGCGACGTCAGCGACGTCTGGGGCAAGCTCTCCGGCTACTCCGACGCCTTCAAGAAGGCCTCGACCGGTGACGACGGCAAGCAGTACTTCGTGCCCATGTCGTACTACCCGTGGGCGGTCTTCTACCGCAAGTCCGTCTGGCAGCAGCACGGCTACCAGGTGCCGAAGACCCTCGACGACCTGAACACGCTCGGCGCGCAGATGAAGAAGGACGGCCTCAACCCGATCGCCTTCGCCGACAAGGACGGCTGGCCGGCGATGGGCACCTTCGACATCCTCAACCTGCGGATCAACGGCTACCAGTTCCACGTCGACCTGATGGCCGGCAAGGAGGCGTGGACCTCCGACAAGGTGAAGAAGGTCTTCGACACCTGGGCCGGGCTGCTGCCGCTGCACCAGCCGGACGCCCTGGGCCGGACCTGGCAGGAGGCCGCCCAGTCGTTGCAGCAGAAGAAGAGCGGCATGTACCTGCTCGGTCTCTTCGTCGCCCAGCAGTTCAACAACGACGAGCAGGACGACATCGACTTCTTCACCTTCCCCGAGGTCGACTCGACCATCGGGGCCAAGGCCCTGGACGCGCCGATCGACGGCTACATGATGGCCCGCAAGCCGAAGTCCGAGGCGAACGCCAAGAAGCTGCTCGAGTACATCGGCGGCGTCGACGCCGCGAACATCACCGTGAAGAACGACCCCGGCACCCTGGTGGCCAACACCGGCGCGGACACCAGCGGCTACACCGCACTGAAGAAGAAGGCCGCGGAACTGGTCGGCTCGGCCACCGAGATCGCGCAGTTCCTCGACCGGGACACCCGGCCGGACTTCGCCTCGACCGTGATCATCCCGGCGTTGCAGCAGTTCATCAAGAACCCGAAGGACATCGGCGGACTGCTGACCAGCGTCGAGAACCAGAAGAAGTCGATCTTCACCAGCTGACGGCGAGAGGGGGAGGACATCGTGTCCGACCTGCCCCTGATCCAAGCGGATCGCGCCGTGCCGCCGCCGGCCGCGACCACCTCCACGGGTGGTCGTGGCCGCCGGCTACGGCTCCTGTCCCGCACCGACCGCGTGGTGATCACGCTGATGGTGCTCGTACCCCTGCTGCTCGTCATCGCTCTGGTCTGGCTGCCGGCCCTGGCCACCGTGCTGCTCTCCGGCACTAACTGGGACGGCATCGGGCCGGTGAGCGAGATCGACTGGGTCGGGCTGAAGAACTACGACGACGTGGTGAACATCTACCCGCCGTTCGTGCCCGCGGTGCAGAACAACCTGCTCTGGCTGGCCGCGCTCTTCGTGGTGGCGACGCCGTTCGGCATGTTCCTCGCCGTGCTGCTGGACAAGGAGCTGCGCGGGAGCCGGTTCTACCAGACCGCGCTCTACCTGCCGGTGGTGCTCTCGCTGGCCCTGATCGGGTTCGTCTGGCAGCTCATCTACAGCCGTGACCAGGGTCTGCTCAACGCCGTCCTGGGCACGAGCACCGACTGGTACGGCGATTCGAACGTCAACATCTGGGCGGTGCTCGTCGCCGCCGGCTGGCGGCACGTCGGCTACATCATGCTTCTCTACCTGGCCGGCCTGAAGGGCGTCGACCCGTCGCTGCGGGAGGCCGCAGCGGTGGACGGCTCCTCGGAGGCGAGCACCTTCTTCCGGGTGGTCTTCCCGGTGATGCGGCCGATCAACATCATCGTGCTGGTGGTGACGGTGATCGAGTCGCTGCGCGCGTTCGACCTGGTCTGGGTCATCAACAAGGGTCGCAACGGGCTCGAGCTGATCTCCGCGCTGGTCACCTCCAACGTGGTGGGCGAGGCCAGCCGGATCGGCTTCGGCTCCGCGCTGGCGACCATCATGCTGGTGGTCTCCCTGGTCTTCATCACCCTCTATCTGGCCACCGTGATGAGGGAGGACCGGCGATGAGCACCGCGACCCTGACCCGTGAGCCCGCGGCCACCGCCTCGGCGCCCCGCCGCCGGCCGCTGCGGCCCGCCCGGGTGGTCCTGCACCTCTTCCTGGCCGCGGTCGCCGTCGGCTGGCTCTTCCCGATCCTCTGGGCGGTGCTGACCTCGCTGCGCTCGTACCAGTACACCGCCAGCCACGGGTACGTCTCGTTCGGCGGTTGGACCCTCGACAACTACGTGACCGCCTGGCAGACCGCCGAGTTCGGCAAGCACTTCCTCAACTCGGTCTACATCACCGTCCCGGCCGTGCTGCTGACCCTCTTCCTGGCCTCCTGCGTGGCGTTCGTGATCGCCCGGTTCAGCTGGAAGATCAACATCGTCCTGCTCGGCCTCTTCACCGCGGCGAACCTGCTGCCGCAGCAGGCCCTGCTGATCCCGCTGTTCCGGCTCTTCACCGAGGTGCCGCTGCCGGAGTTCATGAGCGACTCGGAACTGCTGTACGACAGCTACTGGGGGCTGATCCTGGTCAACGTCGCGTTCCAGTGCGGCTTCTGCGTCTTCGTGCTGAGCAACTACATGAAGGCCCTGCCGCACGAGCTGTACGAGGCGGCGATGGTCGACGGGGCGAGCGTCTGGCGGCAGTACTGGCAGGTCACGATGCCGCTGTGCCGGCCGGCCCTGGCCGCGCTCGCCACCCTGGAGGTGACCTGGATCTACAACGAGTTCTTCTGGGCCACCGTGCTGATGCGTAGCGGGGACAAGTTCCCGGTGACCAGCTCGCTGAACAACCTGCGCGGCGAGTTCTTCACCGACAACAACCTCGTCTCGGCCGGCTCGGTGCTGGTCGCCGTCCCCACCCTGGTGATCTTCTTCCTGTTGCAGAAGCAGTTCGTCCGGGGCCTCACTCTGGGAGCCAGCAAGGGATGACCATCGTCCACCTGCGCCGCGCGCGGACCAGCCTGGTGCTCGACGCGCGCGGCCCCGGCCTGCCCCGGGTCGTGCACTGGGGCGCCGACCTGGGCCCGCTCCACGACGACGACCTGGCGGCGCTGGTCGACGCCACCATCCCCCCGGTCGTACCGAGCAGCTTCGACGCGCCCACCGTGCTGTCCCTGCTGCCCGAGGCGAGCGCCGGCTGGAGCGGGCGACCGGGTCTCGCCGGCCACCGGAACGGCCGGGACTGGTCGACAGCCTTCCGCCTCGACCGGCTCGACGTGGCCGACCCCGGCCCGGACCCGAGCCGCGTGGCGCGGGGCGGCGGCGCGGTGGGCGTACCGGGGAAGGACGGTGCGCACGACGGGCCCGGCGCCGCGCGGGTGACCGTGCGGGCCTCGGACCCGGGCGCGACGCTGTCGCTGGCCATCGAGATCAGCCTGGACCCGCACGGCCTGCTGACGGTCCGGCACCGGCTGCGCAACGACGGCGACGCCCCCTACGAGGTGCGCGAGCTGACCCCGGTGCTGCCGGTGCCGGCGGTCGCCACCGAACTGCTCGACCTGACCGGCCGCTGGTGCCGGGAACGCGCGCCGCAGCGGCACCCGTGGCCGATGGGCGCCTGGGTGCGGGAGGGCCGGCACGGGCGGACCGGGCACGACGCGACGCTGCTGCTGGTCGCCGGCACGGCCGGCTTCGGCTTCGGCCACGGCGAGATGTGGGCGGTGCACACCGCGTGGAGCGGCGACCACGTCACCGTCGCCGAACGCCGCCCCACCGGCGAGTCCACGCTGGGCGGTGGGGAACTGCTCGCCCCCGGCGAGATCGTGCTCGCCGCCGGCGAGGAGTACGCCACTCCCCTGCTCTACGCCGTCCACTCGACCACCGGGCTGGACGGGCTCAGCGACGTGCTGCACGCCCACCTGCGCGCCCGTCCCGAGCACCCGCGCTCCCCCCGGCCGGTCACCCTCAACGTCTGGGAGGCGGTCTACTTCGACCACGACCTGGACCGGCTCAAGGACCTCGCCGACCGGGCCGCCGAGGTGGGCGTGGAACGCTTCGTCCTCGACGACGGCTGGTTCCGGGGCCGCCGGCACGACCGGGCCGGCCTGGGCGACTGGTGGGTCGACGACGACGTCTGGCCGGACGGCCTGCAACCGCTCATCGACCACGTCCGCAAGCACGGGATGCAGTTCGGGCTCTGGGTCGAGCCGGAGATGGTCAACCCCGACTCCGACCTGTTCCGCGCCCACCCGGACTGGCTGCTCCAGGTGCCCGGGCGGCTGCCGCCGGAGTGGCGCCACCAGCAGGTGCTCGACCTGGCCCACCCCGACGCGTACGCCCACCTGCTGTCCCGGTTGGACGCGGTGCTCCGCGAGCACGATGGGATCGCCTACCTGAAGTGGGACCACAACCGGGACCTCACCGAGGCCGGGCACGCCGGCCGGCCCGGGGTGCACGCGCAAACCCTGGCGGTCTACCGGTTGCTGGACGAGCTGCGCGCCCGGCACCCGGGCGTGGAGATCGAGAGCTGCTCCTCCGGCGGCGCCCGGGTCGACCTGGAGATCCTGCGCCGCACCGACCGGGTGTGGGCCAGCGACTGCAACGACGCCCTGGAACGGCTGGCCATCCAGCGCTGGACCGGCCTGCTGCTCCCGCCCGAGCTGATCGGCACCCACATCGGACCGCAGCGTTCGCACACCACCCACCGGGTGCACGAGCTGGGCTTCCGGGCGGTCACCGCGCTCTTCGGCCACCACGGCATCGAGTGGGACATCAGCGGGATCACCGCGACCGAGCGGGCGGAACTCGCCGCCTGGGTGGCGCTGCACAAGCGGCTCCGCCCGCTGCTGCACGGCGGCCGGGTGGTCCGGGTCGACCACCCCGACCCGGCCGTCCAGGCGCACGGCGTGGTCGCGCACGACCGCTCCCACGCGGTGTACGCGGTCTCCCGGCTCACCACCTCCGTGGCGCAGGTGCCGGGGATGGTGCGCCTGCCGGGCCTGGACCCGTCCCGCCGCTATCTGGTCCGCCCGCCGGCCGGGGTGCCGGAACCGGCGCTGTTGCAGCTCAGCCCGCCGGGGTGGCTCGCCTCCGACGACGGGGTGACGCTGAGCGGGTCGGTGCTGGGTTCCGTGGGGCTTCAGCTGCCCGCCCTGCATCCGGAGCAGGCGCTGCTGCTGGAGGCCAGGGCGGTCGAGTGAGGGGTTCCCGACGAAGATTTTCGGAATCTTCGCCGACGGATGTCGAGAACCGGGGTGGCAGCTTCTACCGGAGGGTGGAAGCACCGAGAATCGGTGCACAGGCGTGAGGAGCGAACCGTGAAGTACATGCTGCTGATGCAGTTCAGCGCCGCCGGGACCGACTTCCCGTCGATCGACACCTGGACGCCGGAGGAGATCCAGGCGCACATCGGGTTCATGCACGAGGTCAACGCGAAGCTCACCGCCGACGGCGAGTGGGTCCAGGGAGAGGGCCTGGGCGGGCCGCAGCAGGCGCGGATCGTCCGGGCCGGCGCCGGCGGCGCGCCGGTGGTGACCGAGGGCCCGTTCGCGGAGACCAAGGAGTTCCTCGCCGGCTGGTGGATCGTCGACTGCGAGACCCCGGAGCGGGCGGTCGAGATCGCCGCGCACATCTCCACCGCGCCCGGTCCGGGCGGCCGGCCGCTGAACATGCCGATCGAGGTGCACCCGGTCATGTCGGCGCCACCGCAGGAGATCTGACGCCTGGACACGCCGGAACCAATCGTCGAGGACCTGCTGCGCGAGCTGGCGCCGCAGGTCCTCGGCGTGCTCACCCGACGGTTCGGTGACTTCGCCACCGCCGAGGACGCGGTGCAGGAGGCGCTGCTCGCCGCGGCGACGCAGTGGCCGGTCGACGGGCTGCCGGACAATCCGCGCGGCTGGCTCGTCCAGGTCGCGTACCGCCGCATGATCGAGCTGGTCCGGGCCGAGGCGGCCCGGCGCGACCGGGAGGACCGCGCCGCCCGGCGGGAGGGCGACGACCGGCGGACCGCGCCGGCCGCGGACGAGCCGCTCATCGCGGACCGGGACGACACCCTGGTCCTGCTCTTCCTCTGCTGCCACCCGTCGCTGTCGACGCGTCGGCGATCGCGCTGACCCTGCGGGCGGTGGGCGGGCTCAGCACCGCCGAGATCGCCCGCGCCTTCCTCGTCCCCGAGGCCACCATGGCGCAGCGCGTCAGCCGTGCCAAGCAGGTCATCCGCGCCTCGGGACTGCCCTTCCGGATGCCGGACGAGGGTGAGCGGCAGGACCGGCTCGCGACGGTGCTGCACGTGCTCTACCTGATCTTCACGGAGGGGCACACCGCCAGCGGCGGTGCGGACCTGCGGCGGGTGGACCTGTCCGAGGAGGCGATCCGGCTGACCCGAGGTGTGCACGCGCTGCTGCCCGACGACAGCGAGGTGGCCGGGCTGCTCGCGCTGATGCTGCTCACCGACGCTCGGGCCGCGGCCCGGACCGGCCCGTCCGGCGAGCTGATCTCCCTCGCCGACCAGGACCGCAACCGGTGGGACCCGGCCGCGATCGCCGAGGGCACCGCGCTGGTCAGCCGGGCGATGGCGCACGGACCGGTCGGGCCGTACCAGCTCCAGGCCGCCATCGCCGCGCTGCACGACGAGGCGCCCACCGCCGCGGCGACCGACTGGGCGCAGATCCTCGCCCTCTACCAGGTGCTGGAGCGCATCTCCGCCAACCCGGTGGTCTCGCTCAACCGGGCGGTCGCGACCGCGATGGTGCACGGCCCCGCCGCCGGGCTGGCCGCCCTCGACGCGCTGGACGCCGACCCCCGGCTGGCCGGGCACCACCGGCTCGACGCGGCCCGAGCCCACCTGCACGAGATGGCCGGCGACCCGCGCCGGGCGACGGCCCACTACCGGGCCGCGGCCGCGCGGACCACGAGCCTGCCCGAGCAGCGCTACCTGACGATGCGGGCCGCCCGCCTGGCGTGCGGGACGACCGACGGTGAGCCGCCGGCCGGACAGCTGCCCTGACGCGGGTCGACCGGCGCTCCTCGAAGGACATCGCGGGCCGCCACACGGGCGATCATCCCCACCACACGATGTTGCGCCGCTCCGTCTGAACCGGTCAAGGCGGGACTGTAGGCAGCATCGGCCGTGCGGTAAGACGTCCGGCCGGGCAAGCGGACGCCAGGGTTGACCGCCCGCCGGCGGGGTATCCGGTGACGATCCGCCCGGAAGGAGGGCCACACCATGGTCAAGGTCGGTTACACCCTGATGTGCGAGCAGATCGGCCCGAAGCAGATGGTCGACCACGCGGTACGCGCCGAGGCGGCCGGCTTCGACCAGCTCGTGATGTCCGACCACTACTACCCGTGGCTGGACTCCCAGGGCCACTCCCCGTACGCCTGGTCGGTGCTCGGGGCCGTCGCGCACGCCACCAACCGGGCCGAGCTGATGTCCTTCGTGACCTGCCCGATCCGCCGCTACCACCCCGCCGTGGTCGCGCAAAAGGCGAGCACCGTCGGTGTGCTCTCCGACGGCCGGTTCACCCTCGGCCTCGGCGCCGGGGAGAACCTCAACGAGCACGTGATCGGCGGGTGGCCGCACGTGCAGCAGCGGCACGAGATGTTCGAGGAGGCCCTGCAGATCATCCGGCCCCTGCTCAACGGCGAGACGCTGACCTTCTCCGGCAACCACTTCGACGTCCCCGACGCGTACCTCTGGGACCGGCCGGACCGCCCGGTGCCGATGGCCGTCGCCGCCTCCGGCCGGCAGTCCGCCACCCTCGCCGCCGAGTACGGCAACGGCCTCGTCGCCACCGAGCCCGACCCGCACCTCATCCAGATGTACGACGACGCGGGCGGCGCCGGCCAGCCCCGCTACGGCCAGGTGGCGATCTGCTACGGCCCGGACGAGGCCGAATGCCGCAAGCTCGTGCACGACCAGTTCCGCTGGTTCGGCATGGGCTGGAAGGTCAACGCCGACCTGCCCGGCCCCGAGTCGTTCGCCGCCGCCACCCAGTTCGTCCGCGAGGAGGACGTCGCCGAGGGCATCCCCTGCGGCCCGGACCTGGACAAGCACGTCGCGGCGTTCAAGAAGTTCGTCGACGCTGGCTTCACCCACGTGGCGATCGTGCAGGTGGGCGGCGACACCCAGCCGATGTTCCTGGACTGGGCGCAGGAGCAGCTGCTGCCGCGACTGCGCGAGCTGTGAGCCTGACGCGATCCGGGCCGGCGGGCACCGGGGCGGCAGGCTTCGGGGCGGCGGGCTTCGGGGCGGTGTCCGCGCCGGGGCGGTTCGGCGTGGCCGAGCTGCGGCTCGCGCTGGCGGCGCCCCGGCCCGCCGCCGGCCTGACCAGCGAGTTCCGGCTCGTCGACGGCCTGCGGACGCACACCCGGCGGTCGCCGACCCGGGCGCCGGCGTGCCGCCCGTGGTGCTGGTGCACGGCCTCGCCGTCTCGCACCGCTACCTCACCCCGCTGGCGCTGACCCTGTCGGCCACCCATCCGGTGTACGTCCCGGACCTGCCCGGCTTCGGGCTGACCGAGCGCCCCGGCACGGCGTACGACGTGTCCCGGCACGCCGCGCACCTGGCCGCCTGGCTCGCCGCGTACCGGCTGGGCCCGGTCTGCCTGCTCGGGCACTCCTTCGGGGCCGAGGTCGCCGCCCGGCTCGCCGCCGACCGGCCCGACCTGGTCCACGCCCTGGTGCTGGCCGGCCCGACCAGCGATCCGGCGGCCCGGTCCCGGCTCGGGCAGTTCGGCCGGTGGCTGGTGGACACCCTGCGGGAGGCCCCGTTGCAGGCCCCGATCCTGCTCCGGGACGTCCGGGACGCCCGCCCGTGGCGGGTGTACGCCTCCCTGACCCACTCGGTGCGCAACGCGATCGAGGCGGACCTGGTCCAGGTCACCGCCCCCACCCTGGTGGTGTTCGGCGACCGGGATCCGGTCGTCCCGCCGGCCTGGCGGCGGCAGGTCGCCCGGCTCGTCCCCGCCGCCCGTACGGTCACCGTGCCGGCCGCCGCGCACAACGTCGCCACCACCGCCCCGGCGCAGGTCGCCGACGCGATCCGCGCCCTGCTGACGCCCGCACCGGGAGGCTGAGTCCATGCGTATCGGCAACACGGAGATCCGTCCCCTGGGCGGCGGCCTCGGCTGCCTCCTGATGATCCTCTTCTCGATCGTCGCCTCGGTCGTGCTGACCGTCCTGCTCAACCTGCTGCTCTGAACCACGGCCCCGCCCCGGCCGGGACCCAGCGTGGGTGAGGAGGCGACGACCCGGATGAACCTGCTGACCGTCCTGCCGTTGGCGCTGGTCATGGTCGCCGGACCCCAACTGATCAGCGCCGTTTTCCTGGCCGCCGGCCGGCAACCGCGCCGCAGCTCGGTGGCGTACCTGTCGGGGGCGGCGCTGAGCCTCCTCGTCGCGCTGACCGTCTGGTACGTCGTCTTCCGCCGGGTGAAGCGCAGCGTCGGCGGCGACCAGGAGGGCAGCGGCCGGCGCCTCGTCGACTGGATCGTCCTGGCACTGCTGCTGGTGCTGCTGGTGATCGTCTTCCTCCGCCGGCATCGTGACCAGACGCCGGCGTGGATGACAAAGCTGGAGGACCCGGGGCCGCGGTTCGCGTTCGGGCTGGGTCTCCTGCTCCTCGCCGCGACCCCGAGCAACGAGGTCATCATGGCCTCCGTCGCGGGCAGCCTGGCCGGGCACGACCGGCCCTGGTGGCACCTGCTCCCCTTTCTGGTGCTGACCCTGCTCCTGCTGGCCCTGCCCCTGCTGGCGCTGCTGCTCCTCGGCCACCGCGCGAGGGCGGCCCTGCCGAGGGTGCGCGACTGGGCGAACGCACACTCCTGGGTGGTCAGCGGACTCGTCACGCTGGTCTTCGTCGCGATCGTGACCGCGGACCTGGCGAGGTGACCACCCCCGCCGGAAGCCGACGGCGGTCAGCGCCTCGCAAGAGGTGAGCCGGACCGGGTCGAGCACCGTCGTCGGTCGGGGCAACGGCCGCCATCCCGCTCAGCCGGGCGCCAGCTCCAGCTCGGCGACCACCGGGTAGTGGTCGGAGGCCCGATCGGTCTCCCCGTCGCGGACCACCCGGACCTGGCGGGTCAGCGCGGCCACCGCCGGGGTGGCGAGCAGATAGTCCAGGCGCATCGCGGCGAACTCGGCCCCGCCGTGCCGGGTCGGCACGGTCTGCCCGTCCGGCTCCGCGCCGCCGACGTGCGGCCAGAGGTCGACCAGGCCGGCCGCGAGCAGTCGGGACACCGCGCGGGTGTCGACGGTACGGCCGTCGCGGCGCAGATGCCGACGGCGGTAGCGGTCGGGCAGGCCGGCGAGCCGCTCGGTGTGGTCGACGGTCGGGTCGAGGGTGTTCAGGTCGCCCGCGACCAGGGTGAACGGGCCGTCGGCACGCCGCACCGCCGCCGCCAGCCAGTCGGCCTCCATCCGCCGCCGCCCACCGGAGTACGGGTCGAGGTGGGTGCTGACCACGGTCAACGGTCCGGCCACGGTGGCGACCACGGCCTTCGCGGCTGCGTGGTGGAACGGCCGGCGGACCCGGCCCGACGTCAGCACCCGCAGCGGCGGGCGGACCAGCACCGCGACCGGCTGCCCGAGACATGAGCGGGCCAGGTGGGGCGCCATGCCCAGCCGGTCCGCCACGTCGGCCAGCAGCCCACCCCGGTCGAAGTCGCGCAGCTCCTGAAGGGCCAGCACGTCGGGCCGCTGCGCGGTGACGACCGCGACGATCCGGTCCAGTCGGTCGTCCCCGCCGCGGTCCCGGCCGCCGGTCCGGATGTTCCAGGTCATCACCCGCAGCATGGGCGCCGGTCAGTCCTCCCGGCCGGCCTTGGCCAGCTCGTCGTCCAGCTCGCGCACCTGCTCGGACCTGATGGCCGGCTGGTTGCCCCGGTGCACGTCGGCGTTGGGCCGCACCACCCAGTAGAGCAGGCCGATCCAGAGCGCGCCGAGCAGGATCGCGCCCATGAAGTCGGTCGGGTGATGCATGCCCCGGTACATCCGGGAGGTGGCCACCCCGACCGGCATGATCACGGCCAGCGCCACGAAGAGCCAGCGCCACCAGCGGTCGGTACGGGCGAACACGATGATCGCCATCGCGCTCCACAGGCAGATCGTCGCGGCGATGTGGCCGGACGGGAAGGACGAGGTCGGCAGGTGGCCGTCCAGGTTCTCCACCGCCGGGCGGGGCCGCTGCACCACCCGGGCCGAGGCGAGGAAGAGGCTCAGCTCGCCGAACATCGCCAGCACCACGAAGAGCACCGGACGCCAGCGCTTCCAGACCGCCAGCACGAGCGGGCAGAAGACCAGCGACACCAGCAGGATCGCGTGGGTGTCACCGAACTTGCTCCACCACCAGCTCAACCCGGTCAGCGAGTCGGTACGCCGCGCGGCGAACCACTGCGGCACCACGGTGTCCAGGGTGTCGAAGAACGTGCCCTTGGCGTGATAGCTGACGAACATGCCGAAGGCGTACAGGGCGCCGAACACGATCACCCAGCCGACCAGCAGCTCGGCGACGGCGGAGCGGGGGTGCTCCAGCACGTGCTCCTCGGCCGGCGCGGGGCTGATCTCCTCGCCCGCCTCCGGCTCCAGGCCCTCGGTCAGCGGCGGCACCGGCCGGCCCCGCTCGCGGCGCCACAGCCGGAAGGCGTACGCGGTGACGCCCAGCCACAGCGCGCCGAGCAGCCAGCCGGCGATCACGTCGGAGACGAAGTGCACGCCCAGCGCGATCCGGGTCAGCCCGATCAGCGCCACCAGCACCGCGCCGAGCGCGACGGCGGGCTTGCGCCAGCGGGGCGACATGGCCGGCAGGAACACCAGCAGCAGCGCCCCGTACGCGACGAAGGAGCCGAGCGCGTGCCCGCTGGGGAAGCTGTTGCCCGGCGCGTGGGTGATCGGCACGTCGACCACCGGCCGGAGCCGACCGACCAGCGCCTTCAGCGACGGGTCGAGGATCAGGCCACCGACCCCAGTGATGATCAGGTAGACCGCCAGCCGGGACTGCCGGCGGATCAGCAGGCCGACCACGGCGATGGTGACCAGCCAGATGAGCACCGGACGGCCACCGAGGTCGGTGACCGCCTGGAGCACGGTGACCAGGGCGTGGTGCGGCGCGACGAGACCGTTGAACCACTCGGCCGCCTCGTGGTCGGCGTGGTACAGGGGGCCCCACTTGAACCGGACGAGCATCAGCAGCACGCCGAACCCGGCACCGGCGCCGACGACGGCCAGCAGCCCCGCGACGCTCCGCTCCGCGAAATGCCCCAGCGGCCGTCGCATCGTCTCCTTGACCGCGGTCACCCCGCACCTCCCTTGTCCTCTGCGAGGCGCGCAGTACCCGATTCGCGCACCGGATACACGCGGCCCGCGGCGCGTCCGGGTCAGAGCGAGGTCATTTCCCCCGTGTCGAGGACTTCCTCGCGTTCGGCCTCCGGTTCCCACAGGTCCGGCTGCGCCGGCTCCGCCACGCCGATCCGCATCGCCTCGAGCTGGGCGGCGAAGGCCAGCCCGCCGAAGAGCGCCATCCCGGTGAGGTTGGCCCAGAGCAGCAGGGCCATCATCCCGGTCAGCGCGCCGTAGGTCTGCCCGAAGCCGCCGCTGAGCTTGACGTACGCGGCCAGCAGCAGGCTGGCCAGCCACCACAGCACGGTGGCGATGCCGGCACCGAAGAAGAGCCAGGACAGGCCGGGCTGGTTGCGTCGGGGCGCGTGTCGGAAGAGCACCGCCACGGCGACCACGGTGAGCCCCAGGCTCAGCGGCCAGCGGACCACGTCCCAGGCGGCGTTGGCGAGGCCGCCCCACTCGTAGTGCCGCTGCACCGAGTCGCCCATCGCCCGGCCACCGACCAGGATCAGGAAGCCGATCAGTGCCGGCACGCCGGCGGTCACCGCGAGGATCGCGGCCCGGACGTACTTGGCCAGCGCCGGACGGTCCCGCTCGACCCCGTAGATCCGGTTGGCGCCGCGCTCGATCTGGGCCATGGTCGTGGTGAGCGCGACGAGGCCGGTCAGCAGGCCGAGAGTCAGCGCCAGCTCGCCGGCGCGTTCGGTCCGCTCGCTGTCGCCGAGCAGGTCCTGCACGACCGACTCGCTCTGCCCGGGGGTGAGCGCGAGCACGGTGTCGGCGACGACCTTGCCCCCCTCGTCGGCGCCCAGGTCGGTGATCAGACCGGTGAGCGCGATCAGGAAGGGCACCACGGCCAGGCAGAACTGGAGCGCGAACGCTCGGGAGTGGCTGAACCCGTCGCCGTAGCGGAACCGGATGAAGGCGTCCCGCAGCAGGCGCCAGCCGCCGTGGCGGCGCAGCGTGTGCCAGGCGTCGTCGGCCGACAGCTCCTCCTGGGCCATCAGCCGGGTCTCCGGCACCATCCGGGTGCTACTCACGTCGGGCCTCCTCGACCAGGCGCTCACCGCGCTCGGCCGCCGCGTCGGCGTCCACCGACAGGTCGGGGTGCTGCGCGGGACGCGGCACGCAGAGCCAGAGCGACTCCGGTTTGATCTCGGCCTTGAGCGACCGGCCCGGCTCGATCAGGTCTCCGTCGAGCTGCCGGGGCTGGGCCCGGTTGCTGGTGATCTCGACCTTGCGGCCCCTGAGGACCTCCATCCGGGGCACGCTGCCCCGGCGGCGCACCAGGGCCCAGCCCATCGCCAGCCAGTGCCCGAGCGTGCGGGGGGTGAGCACGGCGACGTCGAGCCAGCCGTCGTCCGGCTCGGCGTCGGTGAGCAGCCGTACGCCGCCCTGGAGGCGGCCGACGTTGGCGACCAGCACGGAACGGGCCCGGCGGCGCAGCGGCGGCCGGTCGTCGATCCGGATGGAGACCCGCATCGGCCGGTCCCGCAGGTGCTTCGCGGCCCCCACGATGTACGCCGGCCAGCCGATCCGCGCCTTCGTAGTCTCGGAGGTGGAGTCGAGCATCTGGGCGTCGAAGCCCATCCCGGCCATCACGGCGAAGCACTGGTCGTCGACGACGCCGACGTCCAGCCGGCGGCGTCCGCGTTCCACGGCGATCTGCAGGCCGGCGGCCAGGTCGTTGGAGAGGCCCAGGTTGGCGGCGAGCAGGTTGCCGGTGCCCAGGGGCAGCACGGCGAGCGCGACGTCCGTGCCGGCCAGCGCGGTGACGCAGGCCATCACCGTGCCGTCCCCGCCGCAGGCGAAGACGACCTGGGCGCCCGCCCGCACGGCCTGCTCGGTCTGGCCGCGCCCCGGGTCCTCGACGGTGGTCTCGTACCAGGTCGGCGCCGGCCAGCCGGCGGCGGTGAGGGCGCCGTCCACGGTGCGGCGGAACTCGTCCAGATCGGCCACCTTGACCGGGTTGACCACCACGGCCGAGCGCAGCCCGGCGTCAGCTGCCGTCGGCTTGTCCTGTCCGCTGTCCACGGCGTCAGTGTGCAGCAACTCCGGTCGGGCGGCGACTCGGCGACGGTGATGGTGCGCGCACGGCGGAAAGGTTTCAGAATCGGTCACCGTGGCCGCTCGCGCCGGGTGGTGCGCTCGGCGGCCTCGGTCACAAGCGGTCGCGAGATCGTGGGCCGCGGTGGTGCCGAGCCAGCCGGTCGCCCCTCGCCCCACTCCGCGGGCTCTCCGGGTGGAACCGCTCGGCGTCCTCGGAGTCAGGCCGCCGTCCGCAGTGCCGTCTCCACCCGCCGGCGCAGGTCGTCGAGGTCGACACCCGCCTCGGTGAGGACGAGCGCGGCCAGCCCCTGCCCCTCGCGGAGCAGGCCGAGCAGGATGTGCTCGGTGCCGATGTGGTGGTGCCGCAGCCGGATCGCCTCCCGCAGCGACAGCTCCAGCACCTTCTTGGACCGGGGTGAGAACGGACCGCCGGCGTACCGGCGGCGACCCCAGCGGCGACGCGGGGCGGGCACCGCCTCGCGCAGCGCGTCGGGGCCGAAGGACTCCTCGATCCGGGCCACGATGGCGGCCAGGTCGATGCCGATCTCCCGCAGCGCGGCCGCGTCGGCGTCACCGAGCCCGACGCCACCGCGCGCCACGTGCCGCCGGACGCGGCCCGCAGGTCGTCGGCCCGGACACCGAGGTCGGTGAGGACCCGCACGGCGAGGTTGCCGTCGTCTGCGAGGACGCCGAGCAGCAGGTGCTCGGTGCCGACCGGTCGCTGCCCCTCGGCCCGGGCCTCGTCGCGGGCGCGCCGCACGACCTCCCGGGCGCGGTCGGTGAACCGTTCGAACATCACGCCTCCCAGCTGCCTCGGACCGCCGGCCGCCCGGCGTGCTTCTTGTGGACCGCCTGCCGGCTGACCTCGAGCGCGTCGGCGATCTCCTGCCAGGACCAGCCCTGTCGACGGGCGTTGTCCACCTGGACCACCTCCAGCCGTTCGAGCAGCCGGCGCAGGGCGAGCACGGCCCGGAGCCCGACCTTGGGGTCGGTGCTGCCGGCGGCCGCCGCGAGTTCCGTTGCCTGACTCATGGTGTCAACTTACGTTGACGCCGCAACCCTGTCAACCGTGGTTGACAGGGTTCTTCGCCGGGCGCGCACCGACACGCGTCGGACACCCCGCCCGCGACCTGCGGCGGTGCTAACGTCCGCTGGTGTTCCGTCGCCGCTTTCTGGACCGACCCGTCGAGGCGGCCCGCCGGCTGACCGTCGGCCACGTCACGCTGGAGATCGTCGCCGGCAGCGTCGTCGGGCACCGCTACCCGGAGAACTTCGACGTGCTGCACGTCGACCCCGAGCTGCCGATCGCCGCGGTGGCCGACGGGATGGGCGCCGGCGAGGGCAGCCGGGTCGCCGGCCGCACTGCGATGGACACCCTGACCGAACGGCTCCACGAGAGCTGGCCCACCGTCGGGCCGCGCGAGCTGCGCGCCGCGACGGCCGCGGCGCAGACCCGGGTACGCCAGGCCGGCGCCGGCCTGGCCGAGCTGACCGGCTGCACGATCACCGCCCTGGTCGCCGAGCCGGACGGCGAGCAGGCCTGGATCGTCCAGCTCGGCGACTCGCGGGCGTACCGGTTGCACGGCGGGCTCCTGGAGCTGCTCACCGTCGACCACACGATGGCCTGGCTGGGCGTGCTGCACGGCTGGTGGCCGGCGACGTCCCCGGAGGCGGCCCGCGCCCGCTACCAGCTCCTGCGCTACGTCGGCCACCCCGACCGGCCGGACCCGGACCTGCTCGCCGTCCCACTGCGCCCCGGCGACACCTGGCTGCTCTGCACCGACGGGGTGAGCGACCAGCTCGACTACCACCGCCTCCGCGACCTGCTGGCCGACCGGGACCCGGCGCGGGCGGCCCGCGCCCTGCTCGCCGCCACCCTGGCCGCCGGCGGCGACGACAACGCCACCGCCGTGCTCGTCCGGTCCACCCGGCGATCCCCACCCCGCGCTGACGGCGCCCCTCCCCCGCCGCCCCGGCGGCGCCGGACTTCCGCCGCGCCGCCGTCGCTGCCCGACTCCGACCGCGAACACCGTTGACGTCCTGACAATCTGTGCAAAACATTGTCAGCATGTCGAACGAACGGCTGGAGAAGATCCTCGCCGCCGCGTACGAGTGCTTCACCCGGCACGGGGTGCGCCGCACGACGATGGACGACATCGCGGCCGCCGCCGGTATGTCCCGTCCCGCCGTCTACCAGTACGTCCGCAACAAGGACGACGCCTACCGCCGGCTCGCCGAGCGGCTCTTCGCCGGCTCACTCGCCGACGCGCGGCAGGCCGCCGAGGCCCCCGGCGCGGACCTGACGCAACGGCTGCACGACGTGCTCGCGGCCAAGCTGGAGCTGACGCTGCGCCTGCACCGGGAGAGCCGGCACGCCGCCGAACTGCTCGACACCAGCACCCGGCTCACCGGGGACCTCGCCGAGGCGTACACCCGGGAACTGACCGACGTGGTGGCCGGCACGCTGGCCGACAGCGCCGCGCCGCGGGCCCGCGCGGCCGCCGACGTGCTGGTCGCGCTCACCCGCGGCCTGGAGGCGACCTCACCGACCCCGACCTGCCCCGACGGCGGCTGCGCGACGGTGTCGCGCTGGTCGTCGCGGGCCTCGCCACCCACCCTGGAGCCCCGTCATGACCACCATGCTGATCACCGGCACCTCCTCCGGCATCGGCCGGGCCACCGTCCGCCGCCTGGCCCGCAGCCCCGACCTGACCGTCTACGCCACCGCTACCAGGGTGAATACCTTGTACCGGAACTTCGTCACGAAGGCCAAGTGGGCGTGAAGGACGAAGACGCAGTGCCTGGCAGTGCGGACGCTGCCGATGTCTGTCATATGCCGATGCCAGACTGTCCGATGTGCAGCTTCGGTACAACTACCGCGTCTACCCGCCGCCCGTCCAGCAGGCAGCGCTGGCGCAGGCGTTCGGGTGCGCGCGGGTGGTGTTCAACGACGGGCTGCGCGCACGCCGGGAAGCCCGCGAGGCGGGCGAGGCGTACCTGCCCGATGGTGAGCTGTCAAAGCGGGTCATCACCCAAGCGAAGCGGACGCCGGAACGGGCGTGGCTGGGCGGTCCGCGGTGGTGCTCCAGCAGGCCCTCGCGGACCTGAACAGCGCGTACCGCAACTTCTTCACCTCGCTGTCCGGTAAGCGGAAGGGCCGCACGGTCGCGCCGCCGCGGTTCCGGTCTCGCAAGGACAACCGGCAGGCCATCCGGTTCACCAGAAATTCTCGATTCGCTGTGCTGGACAACGGCCGGCTCAGGTTGCCGAAGGTTGGGGACGTGCCGGTACGTTGGTCCCGGGCCTTGCCGGCTGAGCCGAGCTCAGTGACGGTGATCAAGGATGCGGGGGGTCGGTACTTCGCCTCGTTCGTGGTGCAGACGACTGAGGAGGAGACGCTGCCGCGGGTCGAGCCCGAGGTGGGCATCGACCTGGGGCTGACGCACTTCGCGGTCCTGTCCAACGGCAAGAAGATCACCGCGCCGAGGTTCCTGCGCCGGGCGGCGCGCACGCTGCGCCGACTGCAGCAGGACCTGTCCCGCAAGCAGCGGGGCAGCAACAACCGCACCAAGGCCGTCGTCAAGGTCGCCAAGGCGCACGCCCGGGTGGCCGACAGCCGGCGGGACTGGCAGCACAAGCTCTCGACACGGATCATCCGCGACAACCAAGAAACCCATGGCCCCTGGCGGGGCCACCCACAGGTGGGTGAAACTCGGTCGGCGGTGTCGCTCGCCGTCGCCGATTGC
>NZ_JAEVHJ010000050.1:0-28800 GCF_016802855.1 Micromonospora sp. ATA51
CGGTGGTGAGCCCCGCTGCCGCCGGCGCGCTGATCGGCGCCGACCCGGGCGCCGACCTGTATCCCCAGCCACCGGTGGACGCCGCCGACACGCCCCAGGCCCGCCGGGTCGCCGCGCTCACCGACGTCCAGCACCGGATTCAGTACCTGCACAACGTCCTCGCCCGGACCCGGGACGACCTGACCCGGGTGCGGCGCGACCCGGATCCGGTGCTGCAACTGATGACCGCGCTCACCACCGGCGCGACCCGGATCCGGCACCGCCGTTCGCCGTGGCGGACTCCGCGGAGGTGGTCGACACCCCCGCCGGCCACGCCGTCGCGCTGTCCGGCGCGATCGCCTCCGGCGAGGCCGAGCTCACCCGCCGCGAGCGGGAGGAGGCAGCCCTGCGGCAGGAGATCGACCGCCTGGTACGCGCCGTGCCCGCCGTGGCGGCACCGGCCCGCGGCACCGCCACGGCCGGCGGGGGCAGCCTCGGCCTCCCGCTGCGGGGCCGCCTCACCAGCAGGTTCGGCACCCGGCTCGACCCGTACTTCCACGTGTGGCAGTTGCACCCCGGGGTTGACCTCGCCGCCCCCGTCGGCACCCCGATCGTCGCCGCGGCGGACGGCCGGGTCACCCGGGCCGGCTGGTACGGCGGCTACGGCAACTACACCTGCCTGGACCACGGCCGGGCGGACGGGCAGCGGCTGTCCACCTGCTACGGCCACCAGTCCCGGCTGCTCGTCTCGGTCGGTCAGCGGGTACGCGCCGGCCAGGTGATCGGGCTGGTCGGGTCGACCGGCGCCTCCACCGGCCCCCACCTGCACTTCGAGGTACGGCTCGGCGGCCGGGCCGTGGACCCGCTGCCCTGGCTCTGAGCGACGGCACCCTCTCCACACTGGTCGGCTGCCTCAGCCGCCGGTCAACCGATCGCCGTCACGCCGGTGCTCAGCCGGCGCGCCGCAGCCGCCCGGCCTCCCCGCCTCGGAAGTCGAGGAGCACCAGGGTCTCGCCGTCCAGGCCGGCCCGCCAGGACGAGGAGAGCCACGCCCCGACCGGCGCGCTGTCGCAACCGATCAGCGTGCTGAAACCAGTGGTGGCGAGGAGGGCTCCGCCCGGGCCCGCGATCCAGTGCCCGGCCTGGCGGTTGCAGCCGTCGGAGCCGCGCCACTCGCCGTCGGCGCCGAACTCGACGTACGCCCGCTCGGGCCCCGACGCGGGCACCCACCTCCCGACGAGCCGGTCCGCCTCGGCCGGGGTCAGCGTCACCGGCAGCGCGGCTGCGGGTGCGGACCACCGCCGGACCTCGTCGGTGGCCTGCGGCGGTTCGACCTCGGACGCCGCCAGGTCCGGCCCGGCGGTGGGTTTCGCGCCCGGCAGCAGCCGGGCGACCAGCGCGCCCTCGCCGTCCAGGAGCACCCGCGTGTCGCCCTCGACCCGGTACGACCTGACCAGCCGCAGCCAGTCCGGGGTCAACCTGGCGGCCTTCGCGCAGCCGGTCCGGCCCTCGGCTCCCGAGGCGCCGAACATGCCGACCACGAACAGCCCACCGGCGTCGGCCCGCCAGGAACCGACCAGCATCCCGCAGCGGCCGAAGAGCTGGACCCGGTCGGGTGCGAGGCGCAGGATGCCGTCGGGTTCCTCGGCGACCTCCGCCAGCCGCCAGTTGCCGATCAGCGCCGCCGGATCGGCCGGTCCCGGGCTCCCGGTGCTGCCGAGCTGCGGGCTGTCCGGGACGCCGGCCCGCGTCCTGCCCTGCCCGCCGCAGCCGGCCATCAGCGCTCCGACCGCGACCATCGCCACCACGTGGTTCTGCCGACTCATCACGTCCCGCCGTCCCCTCCGCCACACCGGCTGCCGCCGCTTCAGACGGTTGGACGGCCTGGTGCGCCTCCCGGTTGCGCGCCGGCGACGCCTGAACGGCGCGGACTTAGCGGACGCTGACTGTGATCTTGTCGAAGTCGGGCGCCGCCGAGTACGGGTTGAACATCGTCAGGGTGTTGGGTCCGGGTCGGAGGGCAACCGTCACGACCATGGTGCCGACGCTGCTCCAGCCGCCGGTGCCCGGGAAGGTCAGCGTGATCGCGGGTCCGCCGTTCACGCTGACCTGCCCGACCCGCGGGGACTCACCGTTGACGTAGGCGATCGTCACGGTGGCCGAGCCGCCCGTCCGGGCGGTCACGCCGTTGAAGCGCAGGGTTCCCATGCCGCGACCGATGTTGCCCACCTTCTGCTGACCGGAGCAGCCGGAACAGGTGAAGATCCGGATGTTGTCCAGCCCGTTCGCCGCCGACTCGGCCTCGTACGACGTCACCACGGGCGCCGCGGCCGGGGTCGCGGGCCGGGTGGCCGTGGTGGGGGGCGGTGGGACGACGGACGGCCGAGCCGCGGGTGGGGTCGCGGGTCGGCTCTGCGCCGATCCGACGCGCACGTCCCCGCCGGCAGGCGTGACCGGGGACGGCGGCAACGCGGCCGCACCGTCATCACCCTGCCCCCCCGTCGTCGCGTTGGCTGCCGGGAGACGACTCACCGAGCTCTGGTGCCCGGTGTCGAGGTCCAACGTGACCGCCGCCAGCGCCAGTACGACGATCAGGTAGCCGACTCCCGCGACCGTCAACACCCGTGCCGGCCCGAGCTGCCAGATGCGGTCAGAGCCGTCTCCATGACGTGGGCTCACCCTCGCGCTCCCCTTCGCACCACGTTGGGCCGGCGCGGACGACCCACGGCCGGTGTGGCAGGTGACACACGAGTGTATAGGCGTTGAACGATCCCCACCGCCCGTCGTCCCGTCAGCGCCCGCGTACCGGGGGTCGCAGGCGCCCGGTCCGGTCGGGTCCCATGGAGAACGACCTGATCCTCCCGGCCAGCGCCTCGCCGTCACCGAGAAGCGATCGTTGCACCAGCCGACAGCAGTCTCTCCGCCAGCGCGCGACAGCGCTCCCGAGCTCCGGAGGGTCGAGCACCTCGAAGTCGTGCCCCAGCAGGAGCACGTGCATGAGCAGGAAGTCGAGGCTGCCGGCGCCACTGAGCACCTCGCAGAGCTCGCTCCCTCGCCGTCGTACGACGGCCGCCGACGCCGGAATCTGCGCGCGCACCGTGTCGGCCGACGCGTGCACGAGGAAGCGCGCCTGGAGCGGGTAGGCCCGACTCGCCACACCCTCCTGCACGTACGTCGCCGCGTCGGGCGTCGGGCGCGGGCGGAAGCGCCAGGTCCGTGCAGACACATCGGTCATCCGGTCGACGCGGAAGCTGCGCCAGTCGTCGCGTTCGAGGTCGTAGGCGAGGAGGTACCAGCGCCGGTCGGAGGCAACCAGGCGGTAGGACTCGACCCGCCGCCGTCGCACCTCGCTCCCGGACGGGTAGTCGAAGCCGGCCTCGACCTCGTCGCGGCAGGCTCTGGCCAGCGTCATGAGCACCTCGGGGTCGACCGGCGTACGGCCTCCGCCGAAGGACTCCACCGAGCCGGAGAGCGCGCGCACCTCGTGCCGCAGCCGGGTGGGCAGCACCCGATCGAGCTTGGTCAGCGCCCGGAGTGCGGCGTCGCCGGCGCTGGCGACGCCGCCACCCGCGCCGGCGAGCAGCGAGACCGCGGTGGCGATCGCCTCCTCGTCGTCGAGCAGCAGCGGCGGCAGATCCCGCCCCGGGCCGAGCCGGTAGCCGCCGCCGACACCCTGGCTGGCATGCACCGGATAGCCGAGCGTGCGCAGCCGCTCGACATCACGCCGTACCGTGCGCGGCGTGACCCCGAGCCAGTCGGCGAGCTCGGGGCCGGTCCAGACCTGGCGCTGCTGCAGCAGCCCGAGCAGGGTGAGCACCCGCTCCGTCGTACTGCGCACGTCACCGCTTGCCACGTCCATGTCGCCCACCTTGTCAGAGATAGCGGACCGATTCTGTCCGCCAGGGGTGTCAGGGTGGCTCCATGGAGGCAGACGAACTCGAATGGAACCGGACGCTGCGCGAGTGGCCGATCTGGTGCTGCACGTCCACCGCGAGCTGATCCCCACCTGTCCGAGGTCTGCCTGCTGCGCGACCTCTACCTGCACACGAAACCCGCTACGAACGGAGCAACCCGATGAGCCGCCACCTCCAGGTCACCTTCGACGCCCACGACCCGCGGGCGCTGTCGTCGTTCTGGCGCGACGTACTGGGCTACGTCCACCCCGGGCCGCCCGGAGTCGACCTGCCCGAGGACGCCGACCCGCTGGCCGCGTGGGACGACTTCCTCGCGCGGATCGGCGTACCGGAGGAGCAGCGCAACACGAGATCGGCCATCGAGGACCCGGACGGGCCCGGCCCACGGCTGTTCTTCCAGCAGGTGCCGGAGGACAAGGTCGCCAAGAACCGCGTCCACCTCGACGTCCGTGCGGCTCCCGGACTGCAGGGAGAGGAGCGGATGGCGGCGCTGGAGGTCGAGTGCGAGCGGCTCGTCGCGCTGGGAGCGACGCGAGTGCGTCGCTACGAGCCCGCTCCCCCGATGAGCGCCGGCTTCATCGTGATGACCGACCCCGAGGGCAACGAGTTCTGCCTGGACTGACGCAGCTCGGCGGTAGTCGCCGGTCGGGGCTAGGTGTCGGCTCGGACCGTGCGGAGCAGGAAGCCGGGCAGAGAGAGTTCCCGCTCGTCGCCGAGGTCGACGTGGTTCAGACGCCGGAGGGGAAGGTCTCCGGCTCCCGCGCCCGGCCGGTGTGCAGGGGACGCACCCCCTGGGTGGCGTCGAACCAGCAGAAAGCGTCGTACCGGTCGCCCAGCACGGTCGGCACGTAGTTGCCCAGCCGTTCCCGCTCCGGGTGGTAGACCACCCCGATCGCCCGATGGTCCAGCTCGTCGGTGAGCACGTCGGGTCGGTCGGCCCGAGGGAAGACGAAGAGCGCCCGCTCGGGGGCCGACCGGTGCAGCACGTCCTCCAGGGTGCCGGTCATGGCCGGCGGCACCGCCATCAGCTCCGTGGGCGCGCCCCAGGCCCCGCCCGCGACGACGGCGCCGTGGTGAGTGCCGAAGCCGACCAGCACCACCTGGTCGGCGCCGTACCGCTGGCGGGCCAGCTGACCGATGTTGATCTCGCCGGCGTCGGCCATGTCGGTCGCCCGGGCATCACCGACGTGGGTGTTGTGCGCCCACACCACGGCCTTCGATCCGGGTCCGTAGTGGTCGAGGAGCCGGTCCAGGGTCTCGTCCATGTGCCGGTCCCGAACGTTCCAGGACTGGCGCCCGCCGGCGACCATCGTCCGGTAGTACCGTTCCGCGCCCGCCACCACCTCGGCGTTCTGCCGGGCGGCGAAGCGCGCATCCGGGTCCGTGTCGGCCGGCCCGGGGCCCTCGGCCGTGGCGCGGAGCGCCACCAACAGGTCGACGACCTCGTTTTCGCAGCTGGTGGGCACGAACCTGGTGGCCCTCGCGTACTCCTGCGGGTCCTCCCGGTACGGCTCGAAGCAGCGGTACGCGGCCAGCGCGGCGGGCACCAGCCCTGGCTCCCGCTCGCGCAACCAGACCAGGATCTCCCGCAGCGACTCCCAGAGTGAGTAGACGTCCAACCCGTGGAAGCCGACCCGGCACTCCGGGTCCACGCCCGCGTTGTGCCCCCGCAACCAGCGGCAGAAGTCGACGACCTCCTCGTTCGCCCACATCCAGGTCGGCCAGCGCTCGAACGCGGCCAGGGCGTGGTACGGGTCCTCCGGCGCGTCGGCCCGGCAGCGGACGCTGCGGTCCACCCGGTCGCAGTCCGGCCAGTCCCCCTCCACGGCGACCAACGAGAAGCCCTGCTCGGCGATCAGGCGCCGGGTCAGCTCCGCCCGCCACCGGTAGAACTCGTGCGTACCGTGGCTCGCCTCGCCCAGCATCACCACCCGGGCGTCGCCGATCCGGTCCAGGAGGACATCGAGATCCCCCGCGTCCGTCAGCGGCGCGGCCAGCGCCACCACCTCGTCCGCGTACCGCGCCACAGTCCCTCCTGTCGGTGCCGTCGCTTCCGGGGCGGCTACCCGTCGCGGCGCCGGACAAACGGGGTAGCCACCGCTCGCGTGGCGGTCCCCGGAATTCCGGGGTTCGGGTGAGTGCAGGGCAGGGCGGCACGGCACCGGGCCGGTCAGTCGCCGACGTCCGGTAACGGATCTGCCAACGTCCGGCGGCGGCGGCGGACCGGCGGGACGGTTTCCGGCTCGTCCGCCGGTCCGGGGCCGAGTGCCGCCGGTTCGGGCTCCGGCGGGGCCTGCTGCTCGTCCGACGGTGCCGGCGCAGGCAGCGCGACGAGCTCCGAGGTCTCGCCGGCAGGTGGCGCCGATGACGCCGGCGCGGGTTCGAGTCGCGCGATCGCGTCGGTGAGGGCGGCCAGGTGGGTGGACAACTCGCCGATGCGCAGAATGACCTCCCGCCGTACCGACGCCAGGTCGACCGGCTCGCCGTCCGGAACGTCCTGCTCCTCATCGAGGTGGCGACCCAGCCGTTCCTCCACGGCCTCCGGCTCGTACAGCTCCTCGACCAGGCGCAGGTAGAGCTCGTTCGGGTTGGGCAGGTCCACGATCGTACGCAGCACGTTGCTCCGGTTGGCGGACTCCAGGCGGAACGTGCCGTAGTTGAGCAGCCGACCGAGCGGCGACTGCACGTACCGCATGTCGGTGACCCGCAACAGGGGGATCATCCCGACCCGGCGGAAGAGCACCCCCTCGGTCGACATCAGCCGCTTGTTGGTGATGACGAACCGGCCGAGGTACCACGCGAACCCCCGGTGCGCGGCGGTCAGGACGGCCAGGGCGACGACCAGGGCGATCAGCCAGCCGACGTACCGCGGCTTGATCCGCTCCTCGGCCGCCCACACCCCGAGCACGGCGTAGAGGGTGATCACGCCGAGGCTCTTCGCCGGGTGGATCCAGTGTCGGCGCCACTCGCCCCGGAACCGCTCGGTGGGGAAGAGGAAGGGGGCCACCCAGCGGGTGGGCTCGTCCTCCAGCGGCAGGACCGGTCGGGCGCCGAGCAGGTCGTCGCCGACCGGCTCCTCCCCCGGCGCCGATCCGCCGCTGACCAGCCGGCGGAGTCGGGTGATCAGGGCCGCGGAGAAGAAGCCGAGCCCGGTACCCAGTTTGAAGAGCTTGCCGGGCCGGTCGTTGATGACCGCGGCCAGTTCCTCGGCCCGGATGCCGGCGCGCGGCGTGTCCTGGTAACGCAGCCAGGCCGACCAGGCCACCAGCTTGCGGCCCAGCCACGGCGACAGGTCGGTCATCTCGTTGACGACCAGCCCCAGCACGACGGCCAGGACCATCTCCGTGGTGCCCATCAGAGACTCGGCCCGCCGGCCGGGAGCGGGGCGTGCCGACCGAAGCCGGGGGCCGGACGTGGCCGCGCCGGCGGCGCCGGGCTGGGGACGACGGCGTGTCGACGGGCCGCCTCGGCGCCGGACGGCGTCAGCCGGTAGTAGCGGCGCCTCGGGCGTCCCTCCGCGCCGTCCGCCGGGCTCTCCCAGGAGCCGGCGACCCAGCCGGCGTCCTCGAGCCGGTCGAGCACCGCGTAGACCGTCGGGCCGGACCGCCGCAGCGACCTCATCAACTGCCAGCCGTGCACCTCGTCTGCTGTTCCCACGCCTGGAACAGCAGACCGAGCACGTCGGTCGTCGCGCGGTTCATCGCCGGCGGAGCCATGGCTCATTCTAAGGACGAGTTACCACAGTGGAGGATGTCGGCTTGCCGACTCCCCCGCGACCGGCCGATGGTCCGCAGCGGACAGGCGTGGCGGCGCCGCAGGGCGCCACCACGCCGCCCGGGATCAGGCTGCGGCCCTCGTCTCCTCGAGCCCGAAGACGTCCAGCGGGATGGACCGGCCGAGCACCGCGTCGCCGGCCGCATCGGGGTGGTAGCAGTCGTGCCGCCACGGACCGTAGATGACGGTCGGATCGGTCGGATCCTTCAGCAGCGCGTCGAAGTCGAGGACGGCGTCGAAGGCGCCGGAGGTACGGATCCACCGGTTGACGGTGAGCCTGGTCTGCTCCTTGCCACTGCCCGCCGGATTGCACATCGGCAGGATGGTCGCCCCGACGATCTTGTGGCCGGCGGCGTGGACGCGCGCCGCGACCTCCCGCATCGCGGCGATGACCTGCTCGGGTGGGGCCGAGGGGGCGTACGCGCCACCGCCGATGTCGTTGGTGCCCTCCAGCAGGATGACGTACTCGACGCCGGGCAGGGAGAGCACGTCCCGGTCGAGGCGCAGTGGCGCCGGCGGGCCGCAGCACTGGTTGGTCGGGTCGTACGGGTTGGGTTGGATGCTGACCGTGTTGCCGCTGATGCCGGCGTTGGCCACGGACAGTTGGCGCGCCGGCGGCAGCGCGTCGATCCGTTGCGCGAGCACGTCCGTCCACCGTGGTCCGCCGCCGACCGCCTGGTAGCCGTCGGTGATGGAGTCGCCGAGCGCGACGATGGTGCCCCGCGCCGGGGACCGTGCGGCGACCGCGTCCACCCACCACAGCGTGCCGCCCCGGAACGCGCCGAACGCCTGCCCGGTCTGATCCCGGGTCGCGTCCCCCGGCCCCACCGACAGGAACGAGCCCGGGGTGTCGGTCTCCGGTGGCGGGAAGGTGTGGTCGTTGACCGGTGCGCCCGGTGCGTACACGCTGACGGCGAGGTGGTCGCCCGCCCGCACGTGCAGTCGTACCGGGTCGGACCAGACACTGGCGCCGGGCGCGATCGTCACGCTCCGGGCACCGGCGAAGGTCACCGCCCGCAGTGACCCGGGCAGCAGCGCGGGATCGTCCACCCGGGCCTGCCGGCCGACGGACGCCGCGCGGACGGTGACGCCGGTCGCCCCGAACGGGTTGGACAGGCGTACCCGCAGGTTCTCTCCCCTGGCCGTCACGGTCAGGACGTTGCGGACGGTCGCGTCGGGTGCGGTGCCGTGCACTCCCTGCAGCGCCGACTCGGTGAGCGTCACCTCCGCGGACCGCTGCCCGCCCGCGACGGCCGGCCCGGCGGGCGCCGACAGGCCGGCCGCCGTGAGCACGGCGGCGAGACAGGCTGTGATCGCCAGTCGTGTCGTCATGGGTTCTCCCGCCTCCGGATGCCGGTCATGGTGCCTCCCGTCGAAGCGATCGATCGAATGACCTTGATGCTTGTCGCCATGCCGCCGCCGGCAAAGCTCCTGGCTGCGGGCGAGCGGTCAGCGGACGGGCGGGAGCGGCGATCGGCGGGTTCCGGGCGACGAGCGGTGAGTGACGGTTCCTTCATCCACGTCGGGCGCGGCGCCTGGGTAGCCTCTAACCATGATCTTCATTACCGCCAAGTTCCGGGTGCTGCCGGAGCACGCCGACCGGTGGCCGCAGATCGCCGCGGAGTTCACCACGGCCACCCGCGCCGAGCCGGGCTGCCTGTGGTTCGACTGGTCGCGCAGCATCGACGACCCGACCGAGTACGTGCTGGTCGAGGCCTTCCAGGACGACGAGGCGGGTGCGGCGCACGTACGGTCGGAGCACTTCCGCACGGCGCAGCGGAGCCTGCCACCGCACCTCGCCGAGACGCCCCGGATCGTCAACGTGACCGTCCCGCAGGACGACTGGTCCCGGCTCGGTGAGATGGCCGTCCCCGACCGCGCCTAGTGCGGTGTCCACTAACGTTCACCGGGTTTGCGGTGGGTGTTGTGGATCCTCGCCTGTTGGGCGAGCGACTCCCCACCGGGTGGTGGGGCGGGCCTCCGCGGGCCAACTGATCCTCGCGCCGCCCGGGGTGGGCGGCGGGGGTCACGTCGGGACCGGCCGGCACCGGGTAGGTGCCGGCCGGCTCGACGGTGCGTGACCACCTCCGGCAGCACAACCGCTGCCGGGGTGGTGGGTCCGCCGCCCGGGGTGCGGGTCGATGCTGGCGGCCGCGGCCAGGTCGCGGTGGCCGGAGAATGCGCAGTGCGGGCAGGACAGGGTCCGGCCGCGGGGTTTCGGCACCCGCCTTCGGCAGGCGGGGCAGGTGGAGGAGGTGCCGCGTTCGTCGACCAGCCGTACGGTGATGCCGGCGAGGGTGGCCTTGTCGGTGAGGACCTGCAGGTGCCGGCCGATCTGCCACTGCCGCAACCGCAGGTGGTGCCGCCGCCCCGCGTCGATGTCGAGCACCCCGCGCGGGTCACCGACGTGCAGCACACCGACCCGCTGCTCCACCGCCCAGGACACGACGCTGCGGGCGGCCTCGTGCTGGGCCTGGCGGACCCGGCGCCGATGCCGGCCCTCGACCAGGCGTGCCCGACGCCGGTACTTGCGCCACCGCCGGGATCCCTTCTGGCCAGGTTTCGGCGCCCGCCGGGCCACGGCACGGCGGCGGGCTTTCGTGTCGGCGAGGTGCATGCGGTGCTCGGCGCGGATCGCCCGCCCCGACACCAGCAATCCCTCCCCGTCGGGGCCGGCCACGGCGTAGGGGTGGATGATCCCCAGGTCCACCCCGGCGACCCGGGCCGGGTCCGGTTCCTCGCCGGGCGGATAGACCGCCACCGGCACCTCGGCGGTGACGTCGAGGAACAGGCGGCCGCCTTCGCAGAGCAGGGTGACCGAGCGGACCTGTTCGACCGGATACGGCACCTCCCGCGCCAGGCGCACCCACAACGGGGATGTGCCTCTGGCGGTCGGGACTCGCACCCGCCGGCCGTCGAGGGTGAACGTGCCGTGGTACCAGCGCACCGGCACCAACCCCCGCCGACGACGCGGGAACCGCGCCGACACGTCACCGGCCTGGCGGCGCTTCGCCGCCGCGAACCACGCATCAGAGAACCGGCGCAACACCGACCGGGCACCCGTGGTGCCCAGGTCGCCGAAGGTGCCCGGCCCCGACGCGGACAGCTCCCGACACAACCGCTGATAGCCCACCAGCGGCGCGCCGCCGCGGCGGCGCCACGCGTTGACCTCCAACACACACGCCCACACATCACCGGCCGAGCGCAGCAACCCGAAACACCGCCGCCGCTGCCCCGGCGTCACCCGCACAGCAACCCGGGCGGTGCGATGCACGACCCGCGGCAAGGCCGGATCCCGACGACGAGGCACGAACCGAAGCCAACACCACCCCTACGACACTTTCCCAACCCCGACCAACCCGGCCAACGTTTGTGGTCAGAGCACTAGCTCCGGCTCGTGCCCGCCTCGGCGACCTTCGCCAGCAGCAGCGCCTCGGCCAGGCAGACCCGGGCGAACTCGCCCAGGTGCAGGCTCTCGTTCGGCCCGTGCGCCCGGGCGTGCGGGTCCTCCACCCCGGTCACCAGGATCGCCGCCTGCGGGAACATCTCCTGGAAGGTGGCGATGAACGGGATCGACCCGCCGACGCCGATGTCCACCGGGTCCGTGCCGTCCCAGGCGCCCCGGAAGGCCGAACGGGCGGCGTCGAACATCGGCCCGGTGGCGTCGATGACGCAGGGGTCGCCGTCGTGCTCGAAGGTCACCGTCACCCGCGCCCCCCACGGGGCGTGCTCCTCCAGGTGGGCGCGGAGCGCCGCGTACGCCTTCTTCGGGTCGTCGCCCGGCGCCAGCCGCACGCTCAGCTTGGCCTTCGCGGACGGACCAGCGCGTTCGGCGCCTCCCCGGTGGCGGGGGCGTCGATGCCGAGCACCGCGAGGGCCGGCTTGGTCCAGAGCCGGTCGGTGATCCGGCCGGTGCCGATGAACCGCACGCCCTCGGCCAGGCCGGACTCGGCGCGGATCCGGTCCTCCGGGTAGTCGACGCTGGCGCCCTCCCGGCCGACCAGCCCCTCGACGGCCACGTCCCCGGCGTCGTCGTGCAGGGTGGCCAGCAGCCGGACCAGCGCGGTCAGCGCGTCCGGCACGGCGCCGCCGAACATCCCGCTGTGCACCGCGTGCTCCAGGGTGCGGACCTCGACGAAGCAGTTGACGATGCCGCGCAGCGAGGTGGTCAGCGCCGGCACGCCGATGTCCCAGTTGCCCGAGTCGGCGATCACGATCACGTCCGAGGCGATCTCGTCGCGGTGCTCGGCGAGCAGCTGCTCCAGCGAGTCGGAGCCGTACTCCTCCTCACCCTCGATGAAGAGGACCACGCCGACCGGGAGGCGGTCGCCGAACGCGCGCAGCGCGGCCACGTGCGCCATGATGCCGGCCTTGTCGTCGGCGGCACCGCGACCGTAGAGGCGGCCGTCCCGCTCGACCGGCTCGAACGGGTCGGACTCCCACAGCGCCCGGTCGCCGACCGGCTGGACGTCGTGGTGGGCGTAGAGCAGCACGGTGGGCGCGCCGGGCGGGGCAGGCTTCTTGCCGATCACGGCCGGCTGGCCGCCGGAGCGCACGATCTTGACGTCGAGGTCGCAGCCGCGCAGCAGCTCGGCCACCGCCTCGGCCGATCGCTCCACGTGCGAGTGGTCGAAGCCCTCGAAGGCGATGCCCGGGATGCGGACGAGACGTTCGAGGTCGGCACGGACTCCGGGCAGTTCACGCTCGACGGCGGCCCGCAGCTCGGACTCGGACATGATCGGTGTGGTCATGACCGGCATCGTATGACGACCTTACCCCGCGGCTCTCCCGAGCCCGCCCCGCCCGGTGCCCGACCGCCCGCACGATCAGCGGTTCCCCGGCCGAGGGTGGCCTCCCGGGGCGCGGAGACCGCTCCTGCCCGGACCCGGATCCCGCTCCGCCCGCGGCCGCCGGCGCGGGCCGGTCAGGGGCGGCGGACGTAGTAGCGGGTGGCGTCGTGCGGGAGACCGGGCGCGCCGTCGACCACCAGGTCGACCGCCGCCTCGGTGCCGTCGGCCGCGAAGTGCGCCCGCTCGCCGGCGTGCCAGCGCCGCAACTCGGGCAGGATCTCCGACCCGTCCCGGGTGAGCGCGCGGGACAGCCGCAGCGACGCCGGCGCGGTGACGAAGACCGACAGGGTCAGCTCCGGCCGCACCGCCGCGCGCGCCACGCTGACCCCCTCCACCACCAGCACCGGACCGACCGGCACCGGCACCTCCCGGGGCAGGAAGCGGCGCCGCACCCAGCTGTACCGCCGGTACGCGCCCGGCCGCCCGGCCCGCAGCGGCGCGAGCACCCACTCCTCCAGGCGCGGCCAGAAGGTGAGCTGGTCGTCCCAGCCGTCCAGCAGGTCGTCGGTACGCACCACGGGTGGCCGCCCGCCGCCGGACAGCGCGGCGAGGGCGTCCGCGAGCCGCGCCGCGAAGACGCTCTTCCCCGCGCCGCTCGGCCCGTCGACGGCCACCATCCGGGTACGCCCCAACCGCGCCGGGCGGGCGAGCACCCGCCGGGCCAGTTCGGCGTACGCCTCGACCACCGCCACCGTCACCCGCCCGACGCTAGTGCCCGCCGGCGTCGCCGACCGCCGCTCCCCCGGCCTCCACCCGCCGTCACCGCCGGCCCGCCGACTGCCCCGTCGTCGCTCGCGCTGGCCGGTGGTCCCCCGTCCGCTGGAACCTGCGGGCCGCCGGGGCCGTTCGCCGGGTGGAGCGGCGACGCCACCGGCATGATCGGGAGGTGCTGCATGACGTGATGAGTCCGGGCATCGACGCCCTGCTGGAACAGGCCCGGGCCGGACTGAACCGGCTCACCCCGCAGGAGACCGTCGAGGCGGTCCGCGTGGGCGCACTGCTGGTCGACACGCGTACCGAGACGCAGCGCCGGGAGCAGGGCGAACTGCCCGGGGCGATCGTGATCGACCGGGCCGTGCTGGAGTGGCGGCTCGATCCGGCGAGCGCGTGGCGGATCCCCGAGGCCACCGGTTACGACCGGGAGATCGTGGTGGTGTGCCGGGAGGGCTACAGCTCCAGCCTCACCGCCGCCAGCCTCCAGGCCGTCGGGCTGCGCCGGGCCACGGACATGATCGGCGGCGTGCAGGCCTGGCGGGAGGCGGGGCTGCCGATGTCGGACCGCCCCGCCGACGTCCGCTACTGATTACCGGCGCGGCCGCGCGATCCGGCGCCGCCTGATCGACACGTCGCGGACCTGGCGGGATCGGCCGGCGTCGGACAGCCCCATGTCCCCGACCTGGTGAACGCGCACCCCGTTCCGCATCGGGCGTGGGCGGTGGTCAGGCGGGTGGGGCGCCGGGCGGGATGAAGGGGAGGCCGGCGGGCGCGCCGGACTCGATCAGGCGCCAGAGGGCCGCGGTGTCCAGGTGCTCCTCGACGAGGTCGCCGAGCAGGTCCAGGGTTCGTTCCCGGGCGGCGGCGAACGCGGTGTCCGGGGCGACCCGAAAGCCGGTGCGCCCGGCGAGCCGGGCCACCTCGGTGAGGAAGCGGCGACGGAACCCGTCGGACTCGAAGGCCCCGTGCCAGTGGGTGCCGTGCACCGCGCCGACGAGCGCCCCCTCGGCGCTGCCGTCGGCGTGGTGGAGCAGCGGGGGCAGGGCCGGCTCGGTGGCGGAGACGTACCCGTGGTGGATCTCGTAGCCGCGGACCGGGACGTCGCCGGCGGCGGTGCCGGTGGACTGGCGGACGGTCTTGCGCGGGTCGAAGGTGATCTCGATGGGCAGCAGGCCCAGCCCGGGGACGCTGCCCTGACGGCTCTCGACCGGGTCGTGGATGGCCCGAGCGAGCATCTGGAAGCCGCCGCAGATGCCGAGCAGCGGCTTGCCGGCGGCGGCGTGCGCCAGCACCGCGTCGGCCAGCCCGGTCTCGCACAGCCAGGCCAGGTCGGCCACGGTGGACTTGGAGCCGGGGAGCACGACCAGGTCGGCGGCGGCCAGCTCGGCGGGCTCGACGGTCAGCCGGACCCGGACGCCGGGCTCGGTGGCGAGCGCCTCGACGTCGGTGGCGTTGCTGATCCGGGGCAGCCGGATGACGGCCACGTCCAGCCACTCCGTGCCGTACGGAGCGCCCGGTCGCCCGAGCACCCGGCCGTAGGCGAGCGAGTCCTCGGCGTCCAGCCAGAGGTCCAGCTCCCAGGGGAGCACCCCGTACGTCGGCCGACCGGTGACCCGGTGCAGCATGTCCAGCCCCGGCTGGAGCAGCCCGAGGTCGCCGCGGAACTTGTTGATCACGAAGCCGGCGATCAGCGCCTGGTCGGCCGGATCGAGCAGGGCCACCGTGCCGAACATCGAGGCGAAGGCGCCGCCCCGGTCGATGTCCCCGACCACGATGGTGGGCAGTCCGGCGTGCCGGGCGAGCCCCATGTTGACGTAGTCGCCGGCCCGCAGGTTGACCTCCGCCGGGCTGCCGGCTCCCTCGCAGATCACCACGTCGTACGCCGCCCGCAGTTCGGCAAGCGCGGCGAAGGCGGTCCCGGCGAGCCGGGGACGCAGTTCCCGATAGTTGCCGGCGGTGACCGTGTCGACGGCCTCGCCGAGCAGCACCACCTGGCTGGCGTGGTCGCTGCCGGGCTTGAGCAGCACCGGGTTGAAGCGCAGGTCCGGGGCGAGGCCGCAGGCGGCGGCCTGCATCGCCTGGGCGCGGCCGATCTCGCCGCCGCGCCCGTCCGGACCGACCACCACCGCCGAGTTGTTGGACATGTTCTGCGCCTTGAACGGCGCGACCTTCACGCCCTGCCGGTGCAGCCACCGGCAGATGCCGGCCGTGAGCACGCTCTTGCCGGCGTCCGAGGTGGTCCCGGCGACCAGCAGCCCGCCGCTCACCGTCCGCTCTCCCGCGTGGCCCCGGCCCGGCCCACGCCGCCCCGCACGGCGTGCAGCGCGGACCGCCCGACCGCGCCGACCAGCCGACCCGCCGTGAGCGGATAGGCCGCCGCGATCCCGAGGGCGGCCAACCCGACCGCGCCGGAGATCCGGGCGGCCCGCTTGAGGTGCCGCGCCTCGGGACGGGGGCCGTCGCCGAGGCACGGGCGCACCTCGGACCGGCCGAAGTAGACGTTGCGCCCGCCCAGCCGGACGCCGAGCGCGCCGGCCATGGCCGCCTCGCACTGGCCGGCGTTCGGGCTCGGATGGTCGTTGCGGTCCCGCCGCCAGACCTGCCAGGCCCGGCCAGGGTCGCCGTGCACGGTTGGCGCGACGGCGATGGAGAGCAGCCCGGTCAGCCGGGCGGGCACCAGGTTGAGCAGGTCGTCCAGGCGGGCGGCCGGAGTGCCGAACCGGGCGTAGCGGGGCGAGCGGTGTCCCACCATGGCGTCGAGCGTGTTCGCCGCGCGGTAGCCGAGCAGGCCGGCAGCCCGGCGACAGCGCCCCAGACCAGGGGTGCGACGACTGCGTCGGAGGTGTTCTCGGCGACCGATTCGACGGTGGCCCGGGCCAGTTCCGACTCGTCCAGTGTGGACGGATCCCGGCCGCAGAGGTGGCCGAGCCGGCGGCGGGCGGCGGGCAGGTCGCCCCGGCGCAACGCCCGGCCCATCACCCGCGACTCCTGCCGCAGGGTGCGGCCGCCCAGGACCGTCCAGGTGCCGGCGCCACCAGCGCCGCCCGCGCCACCGGGTGCCGCCTGGTGGCCAGGGTGGCGGCGACGCCGAGCAGCACCGGGGCGCCCACGGCCAGCGCGGTGAAGGCCGCCCCGGCCGCCCGGTCCGGCCGGTAGAGCCGCTGCTCCAGCGCGCCGCCGCCCGGCCGAAGCCGGCCACCGGATGCCCGCGGCGGGGATCGCCGAGGAGCGAGTCCAGGGCGTAGCCCGCCACCAGTCCTGCCGCGTTCGCCGTCGCGATCGCCTGCCGCACCCGTCACCACCTCCGGCCGGTCAGCCTAGCCGTACGGCGGGGTGACCACCCTCGCGTCGCCACCCCCGCTCCCCCCGTGCACGACCCCAGGGTTCAGGCGGGCACCGGCGTCCGCCCCCGACCCCGGCGCCCGACCGGTCGGGCCGACGGTCGCGGGGTCGTCCACGACCGGGTCCAGCTCGTCGGGCGGCCCGGCGTCGTCGGGCTCGGCGGCCAGCTCGTCGGCGCCCTCGTCGTCGTCCCCAGCGCCGTCCGCCCGTCGTCGAACGGGTCGGTCACCGCGCCGAACTCCCCGCCGGCGGGCGTCCAGGTCCAGGTCGGGCAGGCCGGCCCGGCCTGCGCGGCGGTGAACCCGGGCAGCTCGACCTCGTCGTCGAACGGCCGGTCGTCGAGGGAGGCCGGCGCCTGGGCGGACGGCACCGGCTCGGTGGCCTCGCCGTGCACCCGCCGCTCCGCCTCGGCGTCCTCCACCGTGCTGGTGGTCACGCTGGGCCGGTTGCGCAGGAACCGGCCCCGACCGCGGGACAGGTCGTGCCCGACCGCGACGGCCTCCAGCTCGTAGAGGGTGCGGTGGTTGCCGGCGTCGTCGGTCCAGTCGCGGGTGTAGAGCCGGCCGGCGACGACCACCGGGTCGCCGACCATCACCGAGGCGGCCACCCCCTCGGCCAGCTTGCGCCAGCAGTTGACCCGGACCCGCAGGCGGTTGCCGTCGACCCAGCGGCCGCTGTCCCGGTCGAGCCGACGAGCCGTCGAGGCGACCTTGAAGTTGGCCACCAGGGTCTTGCTCTGGGTGGTACGGCGCCACTCGGGCGCGGTCAGCACGTTGCCGACGATGGTGACGTACGTATCGAACATCGTCCCTCCAGGGGAGATTCGGGGCTTGCCGTGGCGAGTCGACTCGACGCCGAGCCTGGGCCAGCGGACTCGCCACCGTCACCCCCACCGGCTGGGGCTGTGGACGACGCGGCCGGCTGTGGACAACGGCCTGATCAAGGTCCGGTCTGCTGGGGCCCACCGGCCCCGGGGCGCCGGCCCGGGCCGCACCATGATCGGAATCGCCGGACGGGCCACCCACGCCGAGCGGTTCCGGACGCACGCCGACGGGGTATGGATTTGATCAACCGAGAGAAAGGCCCCCGAGATGATCCTCCGCTCACCCCGTACGACCGGCCCCGTCCGCGCCGAGGGCGAGGTCCGGCGATGAGCGCCGTGCCGAACCCCGCCACCGTGGCCGGGTGCCGGCCGGCAGAAGATCGTCACGGCCTCCAGCGAGGAGGACCTGCCCGCCGCGCTCAACGACGTCCGCGACGACCTGCGGCGGCGGCTGAACGACGCCAAGACCCGGCAGGAGCCCCGGCACAACAAGCACCTGCGGGACAACGGCCGGCCCGACAGCGGCCCCGACCAGGCCGAAGAGCCGGACGAGCTGCCCGCCGCCGACCCGGACCGGGCCCGGGCGGAGAGCATCTGAGACGGCCCCGCCCCGTCCGCGCGTTGCGGACGGGGCGGGCGGGGGCTACCGCCGGGTAGCTTCGCGGCGTACCGTCGCGTTCGTGGAACCCGACGTGCTGGGACCGCCGTACGAGCGGCAGACGATCGACCTGGGCACCGACGGCGAGGGACCGGTCGTCGCGACTCTGATCCGCCGCCGGGCCGACCGCCCGACCGGGCGGGCGGTGCTCTACGTGCACGGCTTCGTCGACTACTTCTTCCAGACCCACGTCGCCGACTTCTTCGCCGAGCGCGGCTGGGACTTCTACGCCCTCGACCTGCGAAAGTACGGCCGCAGCCTGCTGCCGCACCAGACCCCGAACTTCTGCCAGGACCTGAGCGAGTACTTCCCCGAGCTGGACGCCGCCGCGAAGATCATCCGCGAGGACGACGGGCACGAGACCCTGCTCGCCATGGGCCACTCCACCGGCGGCCTGATCATCTCGCTGTGGGCGCACGCCCGCCGCGCGGACGGCCTGGTCGACGGCCTCTTCCTGAACAGCCCCTTCTTCGACATCAACGCGCCCTGGCTGGTCCGTCGGCCCCTCGCGGCCGCCGTCTCCCGGCTGGGCCGCAGGGCGCCGCACCGCATCCTCCCGTTCGGGCTCGGCACCGTGTACGGCGAGAGCCTGCACGCCGACCACCGGGGTGAGTGGAGCTACGACCTGACCTGGAAGCCGCTCGCCGGGTTCCCCGTGCGGGCCGGGTGGCTCAACGCGATCCGCACCGCCCAGCGCCAGCTCCGCGCCGGGCTGGAGATCCCGGTGCCGGTGCTGCTGGCCTGCTCGACCCGCAGCTTCCGCGGCACCAGGTGGCACGAGTCGGCCACCCTCGCCGACGCCGTGCTCGACGTGGAGCACATGGTCCGCTGGGCGCCCCGGCTCGGCCGGCACGTCACGCTGGCCCGCTTCGACGGCGGGCTGCACGACCTGACGCTCTCCAGCCCCGCCGTACGGGAAAAGGTCTTCACCGAGGCCGGGCGGTGGGCGGAGGCCTTCCTCGGCGCCGGCCGACCCCCGGCGACGCCGGACGGGCGCCGGCGGCCCGGCGGCCGGTCGACGACCGGGCCGGTGCGACCGCCGAGGGCTGACCCTCAGGCGCCCGGCGACACCGCGGCGAGCACCGCCCGGATCCGGTCGAAGGTCGCGACCCGGTGGCCGCCGCCGCCGCCGGGCAGCACCAGACCCAGACAGTGCACCCCCAGGTCGCCGCCGGCGGTCTCCTCGACGCCGAAGACCGGGGCACCGACGTAACCGTCGGGCAGCTCCGTGGTGACGCGGATGTCGTCACGTCGCGGACCAGCCGCTCGATGACCACCTCCAACGGCCGCGACCCGTCCGTGGCGACGCCGAGCGCGAGCACGAACGCCGACGCGGGGGCAGTGCCGATCCGGGCGACGGCGTCGGCGGGCGCCGCCACCGCGTCGGTCACCGGCTGCGTCCGCCACTGCCAGCCTCGGTCCCCGGCGTACTCGTGCAGATCCTTGGCGAGCATGGCGGCGAGCCCGACCTCCGGCCAGCGGACCCACTGCGCGGCGAAGTCCGCCAGCAGGATCCCGTCTGACGCCGCCCCCGGCGGCTCGGTCACGCTCGGCCGCACACCGATCTCCCCGTACGGTGCCCGGGTGATCGCGTCCGCGGTCAGCAGGTACTCGCGCACCAACTGCCTGCCGTCCGTGGCCGTGACCAGCTCGGTGAAGAAGAACGCCGTCCCGAAGCCCCGGGCGGCGGCACCCGGCCGGTCGAGCTGGCCGACCGGCAGGATGGCGCGGCCGAGGAGCTTGCAGAGCTCGGAGGCGATGTCGTTCTCGGTTTCCGGGTCGAGCAGCATGAGGCCGAGGGTACGGATCATGGCGGCCGCCCGTCTGCCGACCGGGGTAACCCGGGTGCCACCGAGGGGTGTGCCGTGCGACGCTGATCGGCGACGTGGCCGCGACCACCCGTTCCCCCGGTCGCCGGGGAGGCGGCGGTACCCTCTTGGCGCGACACCCACGACGCGCGCCCGTAGCTCAGCGGATAGAGCAGGGGACTTCTAATCCCAAGGCCGCAGGTTCGAATCCTGCCGGGCGCACCACCGTCTCCTACCGGTCAGCGCTGCTTGCCTGCGGGCAGGGAAGTCGCTGATCAACGAACAGGTGTGAGTTGGTTGCCCAACAGTGCCAGCAAGGCGGCGTGCGTCTGATGATCGGCCGCCACGACGAGCCCGCCCACGCCGGTGTGCAGCGGTTGTCCCTCGATGCCGGTCACCACGCATCCCGCGGCCTGGCACAAGGCGATCCCACTGGCGAAATGCACGCTGTCCCGTAGGTCGCCATCGGTGACGTATGCGGCTCGTCGGCCGGCTGCCACCCAGGCCACCGCCAGGGTGGTGGACACCACGCGTGGGCGGAACCGCTCGACGAACCCCGTGTCGGCGAGCAGCCGCACAGCCCGGAAGCGGGGAGCGTTCGGAAACGGCGGATCGAGGTTGACATCCACCAACCGCGACTCGGCCGACGGCCTGAGCTGCTCGTCCACACCGTCGCGGCGCACGTGTGCGCTGGTGCCGTCAGTCCAGAACACCTCATCGGCGAACGGGTCAGCTGAGACCGCCACGGTGACTGTCGAACCCGTCCGCAGCGCGACGTTCACCGCGACCAGCATGTTGCGCACGGCATAGTTCAGCGTGCCGCACAGGGGATCGACCAACCACATCCGCTCCGCGGCGCTGGCGCCCGTGCGTCCACTCTCCTCACCGGTCACGGCATCCTCCGGCCGCGCGGAGCGAAGAACGTCGAGGACCGCATTCTCCGCTTCGATATCGGCAGCAGTGGCGAAGTCACCCGCGGACTTCTCGAAGCGCGTCAGCGAGGCCCCGTACCTGGCCCGCACGACAGCAGCTCCCGCTTGCGCTGCCGCGATAGCCACGTCCTGGTCGGTGATCAGCATGCGCGCAGGATAGACGGCGGCCGCGAGGAGATCCGCCTCAGCGCCGCCAACCATGCCAGCCATCCATTGGTTCGCGGTTCAGTCACCTGGTGCTGGTCATCGACGCCGAACGAGCATCGCCCCGCCGCTTGTCGATCAGTTCCTCGACGTCGGAGGGCACGTTGATCGCGCGCGCACTCCCGTCAGCTCCGCAGGTCCCGGCCACTCCCGGCGTGCGTTCCCCGCAGGAAGTCGAGCAGCAGCGGATTCACCGCCTCAGGGCGCTCCAGGCTGGGCAGATGACCCGCCCAGTCGAGTTCGAGGTGCCGGGCGTCGGCCAGTTCCCTCGACAGGCGGAGCGCGATCTGGCGGAAGTCCGGCAGGTCGTGGTCGCCGGAGATCAGCAGGGTGGCGGCGGTGATGTCGGCGCGGTCGAACTCGGGCCGGAGCTGCGGGAACTGCTCGACGGCGGCCAGTTGCACGTCGAAGGCGCGCCGCTGCATCTCGCGTACCTTCTCCCGGGTCGCCTGGTCGGCGTGCGGGCCCAGCAGCGTGTCCACGTTGAGGTCGGTCGCTTCGCTGACGTCCCCGGCTTCCAGCAGTGCGTCCTCACGTTCGCCGAACGCCCGGAGTTCGGCGCTGGGCTCATGCCCGGCCAGCGCGGTGCAGAGCAACGCCAGCCCCGTGACCCGGTACGGCCACCGGGCGGCGATCTCCAGCGCCACCCGGCCACCGCCGGACGACCCGACCAGCGCGAACTCCTCGGCGCCGAGCAGGTCCAGCAGCTCTACGACGTCCTGCGCGTTGTTGTACGGCCCGTCGGGGACGGGCGAGTCGCCGTAGCCCCGCATGTCGCTGCGTACCACTCGAAAACCGGCGTCGGCCAGGATCGGCAGCTGCGGGTCCCACATCCGCCGGTCGCAGGCCGTGGAATGCAGCAGGACCACGGTCGGGCCGCTCCCGGCCACGTCATGAGCAAGTGTCACCGGCTCACCCTAGGGGTGCGGCTCCCGGCGCACACCCGCATTTCGCTCGCGCTCCGTTCGACGCAGCGACAGGTCCACGTCTGGTCCGACAACGGTCAGATCCGCTCGTAGACGGAGACGTGCTGCCGGCTGGCGGCAGTGAACGGGCTGTAGTCCCAGTCGTTCCAGCGGTCCCGCAGCCGCATGCCGGCCAGCCGCGCCATCAGGTCCAGCTCGGCCGGCCAGGAACTCCACAGCCGGAGTGGTCGGGAGAGTTCCGATCGTCGTACTCGTGGGCGTACCGGTCGAAGAACGCCGCCGTAATTCCTCCGGTCAGGCCGCCGGCGTCCACACCCAGGGCGTGGTGGTGCTGACCTCGTGCAGGCCGAGCCGGCGCAGGATGGGACAGCTGTCCAGCGGATTCCGGCAGCCGGATCAAGGGGTTTTCCGGCCCGGACCGCCCCGCCGGCGAGCGGTCACGTCGGCCGGTGCGACTAGTCTCCGGCATGGTGACAGAGCTGGATCTTCGGCTGGCCGACGGCCGCACGCTGCACGCCTACGACACCGGCGGGGAGGACCGGCTCGCCGTCGTCTGGCACCACGGCACCCCGAACCTCGGCGCGCGCCCGCGCCCCTGTTCGCGGCGGCCGACCGGCTGGGCATCCGCTGGATCTCCCACGACCGTCCCGGGTACGGCGGCTCCACGCCCCTCCCCGACCGGGACGTCGCCTCGGCCGCCACCGACGTGGCCGCGGTCGCGACGCCCTGGGCGTCGACCGGTTCGCGGTGCTCGGGCACTCCGGCGGGGGTCCGCATGCCCTGGCCTGCGGCGCGCTCCTGCCGGACCGCGTGCTCGCCGTGGTCAGCAGCGCGGGCCTGGGCCCGTACGGCGCCGACGGGCTGGACTGGTTCGCCGGCATGGTCCCCTCCGGTGTGGCGTCGCTGCGTGCCGCCGCGGCCGGGCGCGCGGCGAAGGAGAAGTTCGAGGCCTCCGGCGTCGAGTACGACCCGGCGTTCACCCCGCCCGACCTGGCCGCCCTGGCCGGCGAGTGGTCCTGGTTCGACAGTGTCGTCGGTCCGGCGATCCAAGCCGGCCCGGGCGGGCTGATCGACGACGACCTGGCGTACGTGTCGCCGTGGGGATTCGACCCGGCGCGGATCACGGCGCCGGTGCTGCTGCTGCACGGCGGCCGGGACGGGGTCGTGCCGGCGGCGCACGGCGAGTGGCTGGCGCGGATCTGTCCCGGCGCGGAGCTGCGGCGGTACCCGGAGGACGGGCACATCTCCGTGCTCACCCACGCCGAGTCGGCCCTGGAGTGGCTGCGCGGCCGGGCCGACGCGGCGGGCGCCGCGGACCGTCGGTAGCAGGCGGACGATTTGTGGCGCGGCGGCGGCCGTGGGACCCGGCCGCGCGCGCCGCGCCCGGTGCGGACGCGGATCGCGACGCCGCACGGATGACCGGGGGGAGGGTCATCCGTGCGGACGCCGCGGTGCCGGCACCGGGCGGTGGAGGGGGGTGCCCGCCCGGTGCCGGAGGTCAGTTGGTGGGCGGAGCGGTCCGCTGGTGGCCGCCGGGCGCCTCGGGGCGTTCCGTCTTCGCCGGGGTCGGACGGGTCTGCGGCTGGCCGGTCGGGTGGCTCGGGGTGGCCGTGGGCCGGGCCTTGCCCTTCTCGGTCGCCAGCAGCGTGTCGCAGTACGCGGCCACCTGCTCCTTCGCGCCGGCGGTGGTGATCAGCACCCGGAACGCCGGGTTCTCCAGTGCCTTGCCCGGGTTGTCACCGGCGCCGGCCCGGTAGGCGCGGCAGAGGCCGGCCAGGTTCGGCGACGGGGAGCCCTTCGCCTCGGCCGGCGAGCCCTTGCCCTGGTCGGCCTTGTCGGCGGGTTTGCCGGTGGCGTGGGCCGCCGGCTTCGCGCTCGGCGCGGTGAGCGGGTCGGGCAGCGTGCCGGTCGCGGCGGCGAGCGCCACGCCACCGGTGGCGGCGACGGCGAGCGCCGTGGCGCCGACCTTCAGGGTGAGGAGTTTCGCGAGGGCGGTCTCAAGCATCGAGCAGCTCCGTCTGGGGGATGGAAGTACGGACGTGCCACCCGGCGTGCCTCCGGTGCAGCGGTGTCCCCGGCGGGGGGTGCCGGGAACCGGGACGTACGCACGCGGTGACCCACGGCCGGGCGGGTGCGGCCGGCCGCTGCCGCGGACCGACGCCGACGCCGCTGAGTGATCAGTCGGCGACGCCCCAGGTCAGCTGGTCGAAGAGTTTGTGCGTTCATCTCGTGCCCCTCAGCGCCGGGCCTCCACCAGATGTCACACCGTCACGGTGGGATGGCCGCCCCACGACGGGCGGCGACGGAAGCCGGGGCGACGGCAGCACCGACGCGCTGGGAGGACGCGGTCATGACCAGGCCCAGCGACGTACGTCACCTCGTCGGCGGCGGGCGCGGAACCCCGGCCGGCCGGCGGACACGTATGCTGCCCGCGTTCGCACGGGGGGCTGGGAGAGTGGCATGAAGCGGTGGCGCGGTGTGACGGCGTGGGCCGCCCTGGTCATGGTGGTGCTGGCGGGGTGCGGCACGCCGGCCGGCACGGACGGCGACCTGACCGACGACTGGCGTCCGGTCGGCAAGGTCGAGCAGTTCACCCCGAAGGTGGGCGACTGCCACCTGATCGCCGAGCCGAGCAGCTACCTGACCAGCTACCAGCCGGTGGAGTGCGGCCGGGCGCACCTGGTGGAGACCATCCACCTCGGCACCTTCACCGGTGCACTCGCCGAGCGCCCGACCCCGCCACCGGTCGGCTCCGCCGCGATCCGTCCCGCGTTCGCCGACTGTGACGCGAAGGCGACGGCGTTCGTCGGTGGCGACTGGCGGGGGGCCCGGCTGTCGGTGCAGGTGGTGCCGCCGTCGCCCCCCGGCTGGACGGGTGGCAGTCGGTGGTACCGCTGTGACCTTTTCGAACTGGACACCGTGGACGGCGGCACGTTCCGGGATCACCCGAACGACCATGCGATCCAGCACACCGGCAGCCTGCGCGACGCGCTGAAGCGCCCGTCGCCGCTGGCGTTCGGTTGCCTGACCGAGGACCGGTGGGGCAACTTCCAGCAGGTCGGCTGCGCCACGGCCCACCAGTTCGAGTACGTCGGCGCGTGGACCGTACCGGACGGCCGGTACGCGGACGCCGGCCGGCACCAGGAGTCCATTCACGCCGGGTGCCGCACCGTCGTCGCCCGGTACGCCAAGGTCCCGGTCGACCGGATGCTGCGGTACCGGACGGGGACGTCGTATCAGTTGCCGTCGGAGGAGGCTTGGGCGCGCGGTGACCGGGGGGTGCGCTGCTTCTACTGGTCGAGCGGGAAGAAGGTCACCCGGTCGATCAAGGGCGGCGGCACGAAGGCGCTCCCGGTCAACTGACCGGCACGGTGGCCGGAAACGGGGTCAATCCGAACGCGGCGAACACCGCCCGATCCTGGAAGACGACGTTCCGGCTGATCCGGCCGCGGTCGACGGTGAGGACCTGCAGGGTGTGCGGGACGTACGCGTTCCCGTCGCGCACGTACGCGGCCAGCGCGGGTTGGCCGTTGGCGGCGGTGGGCAGCATCCGCCAGTCGGTGCCGCGCATGGCGAAGACCCGGGCGATGAACCGGCCGTAGCGCTCCCGGCCGGCATACCAGTTGAGCACCGGGGGCATCTCCAGCACGGCGTCGGCGGTGAGCAGCCGGGTCAGCGCCGCCACGTCGGCCCGCTCGAACGCCGCCACGTACCGGTCCACCAGCGCCCGGCGGTCGGGGTCGGCCGGTTCGGCGACCTGTTCCTCCCGTACGGCGACCGCGCCCAGCCGGGCGCGGGCCCGTTGCAGCCCGCTGTTGACCGCGGCCGGCGTGGTGGCGAGGGTCTCGGCGACCTCGGCGGCCGACTGGCCGAGCACGTCGCGCAGGATCAGGATGGCCCGCTGCCGGGCTGGCAGGAGTTGCAGGGCGGCGACCAGCGCGAGCCGCAGGCTGCCCCGGGCGACGACCACGGTGGCCGGGTCGAGCAGCGCGTCGGGGACGGGCTGCAACCAGGGCACCTCCCCCACCACCAGGTGACCGTCCGGGTCGGGGTTCGGCGCGACGAGGTCCGACGGCAGCGGCCGCCGGGCCCGGCCGCGCAGCGCGGTGAGGCAGGCGTTGGTCGCGATCCGGTGCAGCCAGGTCCGCAGCGAGGCCCGGTCCGGGTCGTACCGGTCGAAGGCCCGCCAGGCCCGCAGCAGCGTCTCCTGCACCAGGTCCTCGGCCTCGTGCACCGAGCCGAGCATCCGGTAGCAGTGCGCCAGCAGCTCCCGCCGGTACGGGCGGGTCCGCCGGTCGAAGTCCTCGCTGATCACGGTCACCGGTCCGTCCCTTCCGATCTGCCCTGCACATACCTACCGGCCCGGTCGCCGGAAGTCATCGCCGGCGGACCGATGAGTTGCCGCCCGACGCCGAGTAGGTACCGGCGAGGCCCACACCACGGAAGGACGACCATGACGAACACCGGAACCATGCACCTTCGCGACGACCGGGCGGTACGCGAGGTGCTGCACGCCCTCGTCGCCGCCTGGGCGGCCAACGACGCCGATGCCTTCGCCGACCGCTACGCCGACGATGCCACGGTGGTGCTGCCCGGCGGGGTGTTCCACCAGGGCCGGGAGGAGGTCCGCCGGTACCTGGCGGGCGCCTTCGCCGGCCCGCTGCGGGGCTCCACCTCGGTGGACGAGCCGGAGAGCGTCCGGCTCGTCGGGGACGACGCGGCGGTGGTGGTCAGCCGCAGCGGCTTCCTGCTCCCCGGCGAGGAGACGCTCCCCGCCGACCGGCTCCGCCGCGCCACCTGGGTGCTGACCCGACGCGACGACGGGTGGCGGGTCGCGGCGTACCACAACTGCCCGGCCTGACCGAGCCTCCGGCCGCCCACCTCGAGGCGGGCGGCCGGAAACCGGATGACGGCCGCGCCGCCGCCGTCCACCATCGACGGATGCCACATCATCGACCGGCCGAGCCGGACATCCGGCGGTACTACACCGAGGTCTACGCCGAGGCGGAGCGGCTGCACCGCGCCCCGCAGGGACGGCTGGAGTCGGCGCGTACCCGGGACCTGCTGTCCCGGCTGCTGCCCGCGCCACCGGCCTCGGTGCTCGACGTCGGCGGGGGCCCCGGCGCGTACGCGGCATGGCTCGCGGCGGCCGGCCACCGGGTGCATCTGGTCGACCTGGTGCCGGCGCACGTGGCCGCCGCCCGGGACGCCCACCCGGAGATCGTCGCCAGCGTGGGCGACGCCCGGGACCTGCCGCTGCCCGACGACTCGGTCGACGCGACCCTGCTGCTGGGTCCGCTCTACCACCTCACCGACCGGGCGGACCGGGTGACCGCGCTGCGCGAGGCGGCCCGGCTGACCCGGCCCGGCGGGCCGGTGATCGCGGCGGTGATCAGCCGCAACGCCGCGCTGATGGATCTGACCCGGCAGGGTGTGGTGGACGAGCGCACCCGGCCGAGCCTGCTCGCCACGTACGCCAGCGGGGTGAACGACCCGGAGACCGGCTTCACCACCGCCTACTTCCACCGCCCGGAGCAGGTGGTGGACGAGTTCACCGCGGCCGGCCTGCCGACCCCCGACCTGTACGGGGTGGAGGGACCACTCTGGCCGCTGCTGGACGCGCTGGACGTCGGACCGGACGACCGGCTCTTCCGCGACGCGATCGACTGCGCGGCGGCGTTCGAGCGGGACCCGGCGGTGATCGGGGCCAGCTCGCACCTGCTCGCGGTCGCCCCCGCCTGACGCGTCGCGCATCCGAAGCGGCGCGCCGAGCGGGCCGGCGGCGATCAGCTCGTCCACCACGTCGGGCGGCAGGTCGAGGGTGGCGGCCAGCCGCAGCGCGTCGCCGATCCCGGCGAGGGCGAGGCCCAGGGTGGGGCTGCGGACCAGCTTGGCGGCCGCGCGGCATTGCGCACCGACCCGGCGACGTCGGAACGCGCCGGCGACGCGCCGCGTACCGAAGGTGACCAGTTGCCGCACAACATGTTATTCTCCGGCGTCGATCTACGCCGTGCGGACCCGACCGGGTCGCTGCCGGAAGGACACCTCCCCCGATGCCGGTCGCTGCCGCCCCGACCTCGCCGCCGTCCTTGTGGGACCGGCCGGCGGGCGGCGCGTTCGACCTCGTCTTCACCACTCTGCCGGCGCTGCTCCGGCTGACCTGCGGTCTGGTCGGCGCGGTGGCCGCCCTCGCGGTCCGGACGCCGCCCGTGCGGGTGGCCCTGCTGGTCCCGGTGGTCGCCACGCTCACCGCCTGGTCGGTCTGGTACGCCGTCCGGGCCCTGCGGCCCGGCGTGACCGGGCCGCTGGCGGCCGGCGACGTCGCGCTCACCACCGCGACCTGCCTGCTCATCCCGTGGCTGGTGGCGCCGGACGTGCTGCCCGGTGAGGGGAGCTGGATCGCGGTGCTGGCCAGCACCACCGTGATCAACGCCCAGGCCACCGCCCCGGCCCACTGGTCCATTCCGGCCGGGCTGCTGGTCACCGCCGGGTACGTGGCCGGCGCGGCGGACGCCGGCAACGTCGTCGAGGCGCGCGCGCACGCCGCCACGCTGCTGGTGCAGACCAGCTGCGCGGCGGTGATGACGGCGGTGATGCGGCGGCGGATCGGTCACGCCGACCGGGCCTTCGCCGACCACCAGCGGCTGGCCCGGGCGGCGGTGGTGGCCCGGACGGCCCGGGAGGCGGAGCGACGGCAGAACCGGGACCTGCACGACACCGTGCTGGCCACGCTCACCATGGTCGGGCTCGGTGCGGTCGCCGGCCCGTCGGCCGCGCTGCGCGACCGGTGCGCGGCGACCTGCGTACCCTCGCCGCCCTGGCCGACGCCCGGTCGGCGCCGGCGGCGGGACGACCGGGCTGGACGACCGGCTGCGG
>NZ_JAEVHJ010000051.1:0-28721 GCF_016802855.1 Micromonospora sp. ATA51
AGGGGCGCCGTCGGCGCCGGGTGCGCCCCGCCCGGCGGATCCACCCACCGGACGACGTGCCGTCGCGTACGTCTGGACCAACTGGAAGGTCAACCGGTCCGTGGCCGGCATCGGACCCATGCCCAGCGACAGCCGGGTGGCGCCGGCCGCCGCCCCCGGCATCCGGATCCAGGTCACCGCGTCGGTCACCTGGTCGAGTTCCGGGGCGTGGATGCCGGCCACCGGCTGGTCGAGGGTGCGGGTGGTGATCCGGGGCGCCCAGCCGGGCACCGACAGCGGGTAGACCTCGCCGACCGGCGCGTCCGCCGCATTCTCAGCTCGATCCGGCTGTCCGGCTGCCCGACCGTTCCTCGGGCAGCACCACGGCCACCTCGACGGCGTCCCCCTGGTGCACCTGGGCCGGCAAGGTCGTGATCGTCACCTCGGCCGCGCTCGCCGGGCCGGGCCAGCTCAGCGTCCCGGCCACCACGGCGGCTCCCAGCGCCGCCGCCCGGAACCTGCCCCGCCGGGTCATCGTCATGCTCGTCCCCATCCGTCTCCACGCGGCCGGCACCGGATCCGGCCACACCCGGTAGTTCGGCCGGGAGGGCGGAAAGGTTCAACGGCGGGCGCAACTCGGACCGAGGACCGCGGTCCGGGACGCCGGTGGCGTCGCCGACGGTGCCGAACGGGCGACCGATAGCATCGCAGGAGCCGGTAATCGGCACATCCGATCAGCATCGACGACAGGAGTCACCGTGTCCGCACCCCGTACCCCCGTCGTGGCCGACCCCGTCGTCGTCGCCGCCGGGACGACGGCGGCCGACGCGGTGGCCGCGGCCGGGCTGCCCACCACGGGCCCGAAGGCGATCGTCGTGGTCCGCGACCCGCAGGGCGTGCTGCGCGACCTGGACTGGAAGCCGGCCGAGGAGACCACCGTCGAGCCGGTGGGCATCGACTCGCCGGACGGGCTCAACGTGCTGCGCCACTCCACCGCGCACGTGCTCGCCCAGGCGGTGCAGGACGTCTTCCCGGAGGCGAAGCTCGGCATCGGCCCGCCCATCGAGCACGGCTTCTACTACGACTTCCAGGTCGACAAGCCGTTCCAGCCGGACGACCTGGCGAAGCTCGAGAAGCGGATGCAGGAGATCATCAAGTCCGGCCAGCGGTTCCGCCGGCGGCGCTTCAAGAACCGCGACGAGGCGAAGACCGAGCTGGCCGCCGAGCCGTTCAAGCTGGAGCTGATCGACGTCAAGGGCGAGGGGCTGGACTCCTCCGAGGTGATGGAGGTGGGCGGCGGCGAGCTGACCATCTACGACAACCTCGCCGCGAACGAGGACAAGGTCTGCTGGTCGGACCTGTGCCGGGGCCCGCACCTGCCGAACACCCGGCTGATCGGCGCGTTCAAGCTGATGCGCTCGGCCGCCGCGTACTGGCGGGGGTCGGAGAAGAACCCGCAGCTCCAGCGGGTCTACGGCACCGCCTGGCCGACCCGGGACGAGCTCAAGGCGTACCTGAAGCTCCTGGAGGAGGCCGCGCGGCGCGACCACCGCAAGCTCGGCGCGGACCTCGACCTGTTCAGCTTCCCCGACGAGATCGGCTCCGGCCTGGCGGTCTTCCACCCCAAGGGCGGCATCATCCGCCGGGAGATGGAGCACTACTCCCGCCGCCGGCACGAGGCCGCCGGGTACGAGTTCGTCAACACCCCGCACATCACCAAGGCGCAGCTCTTCGAGACCTCGGGCCACCTGCCCTACTACGCCGACACGATGTTCCCGCCCATGCAGCTGGAGGGCGCGGACTACTACCTCAAGGCGATGAACTGCCCGATGCACAACCTGATCTTCAGGGCGCGCGGGCGGTCCTACCGGGAGCTGCCGCTGCGGCTGTTCGAGTTCGGCACGGTCTACCGGTACGAGAAGTCCGGCGTGGTGCACGGCCTGACCCGGGTCCGCGGCCTGACCCAGGACGACTCGCACATCTACTGCACCCGGGAGCAGATGCCCGGCGAGTTGTCCACGCTGCTCACCTTCGTGCTGGACCTGCTGCGCGACTACGGCCTGGACGACTTCTACCTGGAGCTGTCCACCCGGGACGAGTCGCCGAAGTTCATCGGGTCGGACGAGGACTGGGCGGAGGCCACCCAGGCGCTGCGGACCGCGGCCGAGTCCTCCGGCCTGGACCTGGTGCCGGACCCGGGCGGCGCGGCCTTCTACGGTCCGAAGATCTCGGTGCAGGCCAAGGACGCCATCGGCCGGACCTGGCAGATGTCCACCATCCAGGTCGACTTCAACCAGCCCGAGCGGTTCGGCCTGGAGTACCAGGCGGCGGACGGCACCCGGCAGCGGCCGGTGATGATCCACCGGGCGCTCTTCGGCTCGATCGAGCGCTTCTTCGGCGTGCTCACCGAGCACTACGCGGGCGCGTTCCCGGCCTGGCTGGCCCCGGTCCAGGTGGTCGGCATCCCGATCCGCGAGGACCACACCGACTACCTGCACGGCTTCGTCGCGGCGCTGCGCGCGGAGGGGATCCGGGCGCAGGTCGACGCCGGCGACGACCGGATGCAGAAGAAGATCCGCACCGCCCAGCAGCAGAAGATCCCGTTCATGGTGATCGCCGGGGACGACGACGTGGCCGCCGGCACGGTCTCCTTCCGCTACCGGGACGGCTCGCAGCGCAACGGGGTGCCGATGGCCGAGGCGGTCACCCACGTCCTCGACGTGGTCACCTCGCGGAGCAACGCGGGGCCGTCCGCCCAGAGCTGACCCCGGGCCCGGCCGGCCGGTGCGGACGGGTGGGACCCGCCGCGGTGACCGTAGGATCGGCGGTGTGACTGGGGCGGCGCGGCACTACGGCAACGGCACCGAGAACGGCACCGACGACGGTCTGGCGGACGGGCTGGAACGGCTCTGGACGCCGCACCGGATGACCTACATCTCCGGGGAGGACCGGCCCGAGGGCGGCTACGAGAAGCCGACCGGCTGCCCGTTCTGCCTGGCCCCCGGGCTGCCGCCGGACGAGAGCCTGGTCGTCGCCCGGGGAGAGCACGTCTTCGCGGTGCTCAACCTGTACCCGTACAACCCGGGGCACCTGCTGATCTGCCCGTACCGACACGTGCCCGACTACACCGAGCTGGACGCGCCGGAGACCGCCGAACTGGCGACGTTCACCAAGGACGCCATGCGGGTGATCCGGCACGTGTCCAACGCGCACGGCTTCAACCTGGGCATGAACCAGGGCGGCGTGGCCGGCGCCGGCATCGCCGCGCACCTGCACCAGCACGTGGTGCCGCGCTGGGGCGGCGACGCCAACTTCATGCCGGTGATCGGCCGGACCAAGGTCCTGCCGCAGCTGCTCGCCGACACCCGCGACCTGCTCGCCAAGGCCTGGCCGACGGCCTGACCGGGCCCGGCTCCCGGCCCCCGGACGCGGGCGGCGCGCCCCGGTACGATGCGCCGCATGGCTCTGCTGCACCGGGCGGAACTGCGCCCCACCAAGCTCGAACTCCTGGCGGCGTGGCTGCCCGACCGGCCCTGGTTCCACGGGCCGACGGGGGCGGACGTGGAACGGGTGGCGGGATACCGTTTCGACGACCCGGCCGGCGCGGTCGGGATCGAGACGATGCTGGTCCGCGCCGGTGACGGGCCGGTCCACCAGGTGCCGCTGACCTACCGCGGGGCGCCGCTGGAGGGCGCCGACGCTTGGCTGGTCGGCACCACCCACCACTCGGTGCTCGGCCCGCGCTGGGTCTACGACGCCTGCGGGGACCCGGTCTACGCCGCCGCGCTGGCCGCCGCCATCCTCGCCGGGACCGGCCAGGCCGAGGAGTTCTTCGAGGTCGACGGCGAGCGGCAGGTTCGCCCACCGAGCATGAGCGTCACCAGCAGCGGCGCCGGGGACGTCGACGTCGCCAGCGTGGGCGCGCCCCGCCGGGTGGTGGACGGCGACCCGGCGCTCATCGGCACCGACACCGTCGAGCTGGCCGTCGTCCGGCGGCCCGGCGCGGGCCACGGGCGCGCCGGTGCCACGCTCGCCGGCACCTGGCCGGGCCAGCCCACCCCGCTGCCGCTGGCGTACGCCACGCCCCGCTGAGCCCGACGTCCGGTCGACCGTGGCACCTGGTCGGTCGGGCACGGGGGTCAACTTCTTGCCCTCCAGCGCGCTGGAGGTGACAGGATGCGCCGATGGCAGTGACCACGCGGACGTTGGGCCGCAGCGGCATCGAGGTCAGCGCGCTCGGCATGGGGTGCTGGGCGATCGGCGGCCCGTGGGCCGAGGGCTCCCGGCCGCTCGGCTGGGGGGCGGTGGACGACGACGAGTCCGTCCGGGCGGTCCGCCGCGCGCTGGACCTCGGGGTGACGCTCTTCGACACCGCCGACACGTACGGGGCGGGGCACGGTGAGCGGATCCTCGGGCGGGCGCTCGCCGGCCGCCGCGACGCGGCGGTGATCGCCACCAAGTGGGGCTACACCTTCGACGAGGCGGCCCGGCAGGCCACCGGGGAGGACGCCTCGCCCGGTTACCTGCGGCGCGCGGTGGTCGACTCGCTGCGCCGGCTGGACACCGACCGGATCGACCTCTACCAGTTGCACCTCGGCGACCTGCCGCTGCCCCGGGCCGAGGCGCTGATCGGCACCCTGGAGGACCTGGTCGCGACGGGCTGGTCCGGGCGTACGGCTGGAGCACCGACCGGGCCGACCGGGTGGCGGCCTTCGCCCAGGTCGCCCGCGGCGCCACCGCCGTGCAGCACGGTCTGTCGGTGCTGCGGGACGCGCCGGCCATGCTGGCGGTCTGCGACAAGCACGACCTGGCCGGCGTGGCCCGCGGGCCGCTCGGGATGGGGCTGTTGACCGGCAAGTACACCACCGACTCGACGCTGCCCCGCGACGACGTGCGGGGCACCGCCCCGAACTGGCTGGAGTGGTTCCGCAGCGGCCGGCCGGCACCGGAGTGGCTGCGCCGGGTGGCCGCCGTCCGGGGCGCGTTGACCGCCGACGGCCGGACCCTCGCCCAGGGGGCGCTGGGCTGGATCTGGGCCCGCAGCGGTCGCAGCGTGCCGATCCCGGGCGCGCGGACCGTCGCCCAGGTGGAGGAGAACGCCGCCGCCCTGCACCGGGGGCCCCTCGCCCCCGACCACTTCGCCGAGGTCGAACGGCAGCTCGCCGCGCTTCGTACCGCCGCCCTCCGCGACGCCGACCGCCCCCACTGGTCGATGGCCCCGGTCCCCGCCGCCCGTCCCTGACGCGGCGGTCATGGGTTGGGGCGTCCCGCGACAGGGGTGCGGCGGACGAGGTGGCCACCGCAACTCCACGGTCGGCGCGGGTGCCGGGCGCCTACCCGGCGAGTGCCTGGGTGCCGAGCACGGTGAGCAGGGCGAGCCGTTCGGCGTTCTCGGTGCCGGGCTCGGCCGTGTAGATCATGATCCGCAGGTCGCTGCCCGCCACGGTGAGCACGTCGCAGTCCAGCGTCAGCGGCCCCACCTGCGGATGGTCGATGGTCTTGCGCGCGGCCTCGTGGCGGCCGACGGCGCCCGAATCCCACAGCTCGGCGAACCGCGCACTGTGCGCGCGCAGCTCCTCCACCAGCCGCCGCAGCCGCTGGTCGGCCGGATAGCGGCCGGCGGCCGTGCGCAGGTCGGCGACCAGAGCCGCCTCGAACCCGCGCAGGGACTCCGGCGTGTGCCGGACCCGGCCTCCCAGGCCGTGGAAGTGTCGCCACACGCCGTTGCGCTGGTCGCCACGCCATCCGGACGGATCGCCCATCAGGGCCGCGTACGGCGGGTTCGCCACCAGCAGCGTCCAGGACGCGTCGTAGACCGCGACGGGTGTCCCGGCCAGTCTGTCCAGCAGCCGCTGGACACTCGGCGTGAGGTACGCGGGTACCGTCTCCGGTCCCGGCGGCGCCAGCCCGGCCAGCCGGAACAGGTGTGCGCGCTCGGCTCCCGACAGCCGCAGGGCCCTGGCCAGGGCCTCGACGACCTGCGCCGACGGGTGGGCGGCGCGGCCCTGTTCGAGGCGGGTGACGTAGTCGACGGAGATCCCGGCCAGCAGGGCCAGCTCCTCACGGCGCAGTCCGGCCGCCCGCCGGCGCCCGCCGGCGGGCAGCCCGGCCGCCTCCGGCGAGACCCGGTCCCGCCAGCGGTGCACCGCCCGTCTGAACTCTTCCGTCGCCATGCCCACCAGTCTGCAACGCCGGCCGGGGGCCTGACTGGTACCGGCAGTCCCAGGACAACGGGCACACCGGGTAACCGCACCGGCCGGCCGTAGCGTCGAGGCATGACCACAACACTGATCACCGGAGCGAACAAGGGACTCGGGTTCGAGACCGCCCGCCGGCTCATCGCGGCAGGCCACACCGTCTACGTCGCAGCCGGGACGCCGAACGGGGGCGCCGGGCCGCCGAGCAGCTGGGCGCGCGGCTGGTTCTCCTCGACGTCACCGACGACGCGTCCGTCGCGGCCGCGGCGAAGACCGTCGAGGCCGAGGGCGGACTGGACGTGCTGATCAACAACGCCGGCATCGAGGAGCGCGCGCCGGACGGCGCGGTGATCGGCCCGGCCGGGGTGACCGCCGACATGATGCGGCAGGTGTTCGAGACGAACGTCTTCGGCGTGGTACGCGTCACCAACGCGTTCCTGCCGCTGCTGCAGCGGTCCGCCGCCCCGGTCGTGGTGAACCTCAGCAGCGGCCTGGCCTCGCTGGCCCGGGTCACCGCCGCGGGGACGCCGACGTACGCGTACCCGGGCGTCGCCTACCCGGCGTCGAAGACCGCGGTCAACATGATCACCGTGCAGTACGCGAAGGCTTTCCCGAACATGCGGATCAACGCGGTGGAGCCCGGTTTCACCGCGACGGACCTCAACCGGCGCACGGGCACGCAGACCGTCGAGGAGGGCGCCGAGATCATCGTCCGGATGGCGCAGGTGGGCCCCGACGGCCCGACCGGCGGCTACTTCGACGCCGAAGGCACCCTCCCCTGGTAGCAGCGGAAGGCCCCTCGTCCCACCGGGGAGAGGGGCCTTCGACCGGACCGACCCCGCCGGCAGGGTCCGTCAGGGGTGGGTGCCGTGCTCCTTGCGGGCCTGGTCGGCGAGGTGGGCGGGCATCGGGTCGTAGCGGACGAACTGGCGGCGGAAGGTGCCGGCGCCGGCGGTCATCGAGCGCAGCTCCACGGCGTAGCGGAGCAGCTCCGTCGCCGGCACCTCGGCGCGGACCAGGGTGCGGCCCTCGGCGTCCGGGTCCGGCTCGGTGCCGAGCACCCGGCCCCGCCGGCCGGAGAGGTCACCCAGCACCGCGCCCACCGACGGGTCGGGCACCCGGATGGTCACCTCGTCGACCGGCTCCAGCAGCGCCGGCTGCCCCTTCTCGGCGGCGTCCCGTAGCGCCAGGGCGCCGGCGGTCTGGAACGCGGCGTCGGAGGAGTCCACGCTGTGCGCCTTGCCGTCGAAGAGGGTCACCCGCTGGTCCACCACCGGGTAGCCGGCGACCAGGCCGCGCTCCATCTGCGCCCGGACGCCCTTCTCCACCGACGGGATGTAGTTGTGCGGGACCGCCCCGCCGACCACCTTGTCGACGAACTCGAAGCCGGCGCCCCGGGGCAGCGGCTCCACCTCGATGTCGCAGACGGCGTACTGGCCGTGCCCGCCGGACTGCTTCACGTGCCGGCCGTGCCCCTTGGCCGGCACGGTCAGCGTCTCGCGCAGCGCCACCCGCACCGGCTCGGTCTCCAACTCGACGCCGCCGCTGCGCAGCCGGTCGAGCAGCACGTCGGCGTGCGCCTCGCCCATGCACCAGAGCACCAGCTGGTGGGTCTCCGCGTTGCGCTCCAGCCGCAGGGTCGGATCGCCGGCGACCAGCCGGCCCAGGTTGCGGGCCAGGGCGTCCTCGTCGGCCCGGCTCTTCGCCGCGATCGCCACCGGCAGCAGCGGCTCGGGCATCTCCCACGGCGCGATGAGCAGCGGCTCCTCCTTGGCGGAGATGGTGTCCCCGGTCTCCGCGCTGCCCGACTTGGTGAGCGCACAGATGTCCCCGGCGACGCACACGGGCACCTCGCGCAGCGTCGCGCCGAGCGGACTGTAGATGTGCCCGACCCGCTCGTCGGCGTCGTGGTCGGGGTGCCCACGCTCGGCCATGCCGTGCCCGGAGACGTGCACCACCTGGTCGGGGCGGAGCGTGCCGGAGAAGACCCGGACCAGGGAGACCCGGCCGACGTGCCGGTCGACGGTGGTCTTGACCACCTCGGCGACCAGCGGCCCGTCCGGGTCGCAGGCCAGCGGCGGCCGGGGCGAGCCGTCCACCCCGGTGACCGCCGGCAGGTCCCGCTCCAGCGGCGACGGGAACGCGGCGACCAGACCGTCGAGCAGCACGTCCAGGCCGACGCCGGTCTCCGCGCAGACCGGCACCACCGGGTAGAAGTGACCCCGGACCACCGCCTTCTCCAGATCGGTGATGAGCACCTCGGTGTCGATCTCCTCGCCGCCGAGGTAGCGGTCCATCAGGGTCTCGTCCTCGCTCTCCGCGATGATCCCCTCGATCAGCTCGTTGCGGGCCTCCAGGATCGCCGGCAGGTGCTCCGGGTCCGGCTCGCGCACCACGGCCGGCAGCCCCGCCGAGTAGTCGAAGACGCGTCGGGTGATCAGCCCCATCAGGCCGACCACGGACACGCCGTCGTCGCCGAGCATCGGCAGGTACAGCGGGAGCACGTTGTCGCCGAAGACCCGCTGGCAGAGCGCCACCGCCTCGTCGAAGTCGGCGCGCGGGTGGTCCAGCCGGGTCACCGCGACGGCGCGCGGCATGTCGACGGCGGCGCACTCCTCCCAGAGGGCGGCGGTGGCCGCGTCCATCCCGTCGACCGCGGAGACCACGAACAGTGCCGCGTCGGCGGCCCGCAGTCCGGCCCGCAGCTCGCCGACGAAGTCCCCGTACCCGGGGGTGTCCAGGAGGTTCACCTTGACGTCCGAGTGCAGCAGCGGGGCGCAGGCCAGGCTCACCGAGCGCTGCTGGCGTACCGCCGCGGGGTCGTGGTCGCAGACGGTGGTGCCGTCGGTGACGGTGCCGGCCCGGTTGATCGTGCCGCTGGCCGCGAGCAGCGACTCGACCAGGGTGGTCTTGCCGGCGCCGGAGTGCCCGACGAGCACCACGTTGCGAACCCTGCCGGGCTCGGTCACCACCGGCGCGCCGCCGGTGACACCCTTCTCCTGATTTTTCTGCGCCATGGCGGCGCACCTCCCTCAGCCGGTGGTGGTGGCGACCGCCGCTCGCGACGGGGAAGCGGGCCCGGGCGGGTGCCGCGGCGATATCCTCCGGTGGTCTCCTGGACGGCGGGTACTCAACGGGTGGGTCGGTGAGCTGCCTCACCTTCCGCTTCCGATCTCACACCCGTTGCCCACCCCGCACAAGCCTCCCTCCCGCGGGTCGGCACGACCGGCCGTATCGCGGACCGCTGCCGGCCGTTATCGTGGGACCGCCATGGCGAAGATCTTCCAAGTGACGGCCCGCGCGGGGATGACCCGCGTCGTGGAGCCGGTCGCGCGCGGCCTGCTCCGCGCGGGCGTGTCCCCCAACGCGGTCACCGTGACCGGCACCCTCGGCGTGCTCGTCGGCGCGCTCGGCTTCGGCGCCCGCGGGCACCTGGTCGCCGGGGCGCTGATCGTCACGGTCTTCGCGCTCACCGATCTGCTCGACGGGACGATGGCCCGGATGAGCGGCGGCTCCACCCGGTTCGGCGCGTTCCTCGATTCGAGCATGGACCGGATCGCCGACAGCGCCGTCTTCGGCGCGGTCGCGTACTGGCTGGCCACCGAGGGCGACCACGCCGGGACGGCCGCCGCGCTGATCTGCCTGGCCGCCGGCGGGCTGGTCTCCTACGTGAAGGCCCGGGCCGAGGGGCTCGGCATGACGGCCAACGTGGGCGTCGCCGAGCGCACCGAGCGGCTGCTGATCGTCGGGGTGGGCGGCCTGCTCACCGGCCTCGGCGTGCCGCTGGCCCTGGAGATCGCGCTCTGGCTGCTGGCCGCCGTGTCGATCTTCACCGTGGGGCAGCGGATGGCCCACGTGTACCGGCAGGCCCAGCTGGTCGGCCGGGAGTGAACCTCACCGAGCTCGGCTACATCGCCGGCTGGCGCCTGGTCCGTGCGCTGCCCCGGCCCGTGGTGGCCGCGGCCTTCCGGGTGGGCGCCGACCGCGCCCACCACCGGGGTGGCGGCGGTACGGCCCGACTCCGCGCCAACCTGCGCCGGGTGGTCGGCCCCGACCTGCCCGACGCCGAGCTGGACGCGCTGGTCCGGCGCGGCCTGCGGTCGTACGCCCGGTACTGGATGGAGGTCTTCCGGCTGCCGCGCTGAGTCGCCGGCAGATCCTCGCCGGGTTCCGCCTCGACGGGCAGGAGAAGCTCGCCGCCGACGTGGCGGCCGGCCGCGGGGCCGTGGTGGCACTGCCGCACGCCGGCAACTGGGACGCCGCCGGCGCCTGGGTCGCGGCCACCGGCTGGCCGATCACCACCGTCGCGGAGCGGCTGAAGCCGGAGGGCGTCTACGAGCGGTTCCTGGCCTTCCGGCAGGGCCTGGGCATGGAGATCCTGCCCACCCACGGGGGCGACCGGCCGGCGTTCGACGTGCTGGTGGACCGGGTGCGGGCGGGGACGGTGGTGCCGCTGCTGGCCGACCGGGACCTCTCCGCCCGGGGTGTCGAGGTCGAGTTCTTCGGCGGCCGGACGCGGATGCCCGCCGGGCCGGCCCTGCTCGCGCTGCGCACCGGGGCGCCGCTCTACGTGGCCTCCCTGTGGTACGAGCCGACGCCGCCTGCGCCGCCATCGAGGGGCCGCTGGAGCTGCCCGATCCGGACAGCGGGCCGTTGGACCAGCGGGTCCGGACGCTGACCCAACGGATTGCCGACGGTCTCGCGGCGGGCATCGCCCGGCATCCGGAAGACTGGCACATGTTGCAGCGAGGGTGGCTGGACCAGCCGACGGCGACCGGCGGCGGGACCGCGGCGCCGCCGTCGGCCGCCACCGGGACGAGCTGAGGGAGCGGGCGCAATGCGGATCGGCATCGTGTGCCCGTACTCCTTCGACGTCCCCGGCGGGGTGCAGAACCACGTCATGGACCTGGCCGAGGCGTTGATCTGGCTGGGGCACGAGGTGAGCGTGCTCGCCCCGGCCGACGAGGACTCGGCGCTGCCGCCGTACGTGGTGTCGGCGGGGCGGGCGGTGCCGCTGCCGTACAACGGGTCGGTGGCCCGGATCGCGTTCGGGCCGGTCTCCACCGCCCGGGTGCGGCGCTGGATCACCCGGGGCGACTTCGACGTGCTGCACGTGCACGAGCCGTTGACGCCCAGCCTGTCCATGCTCGCCGTGCTCTGCGCCCGCGGCCCGGTGGTGGCCACCTTCCACACCGCGATGACCCGGTCCCGGGTGCTCTCCGCCGCGCAGGGGGTGCTGCAGATCCTGCTGGAGCGGATCACCGCCCGGATCGCGGTCAGCGCCCTCGCCCGCAAGGTGCAGGTCGAGCACATGGACGGCGGCGCGGTGGAGATCCCGAACGGGGTGACCGTGGCGAAGTTCGCCGGGGTCGAGCCGCTGCCCGGCTGGCCGGGGGAGTGCGGGCCGGGCACCGGTGGCACGCTCGGCTTCCTGGGCCGGTTCACCGAGCCGCGCAAGGGCTTCCCGATCCTGCGGGACGCGTTCGTCGCGTTGGCCCCGCACCGGCCGGGGCTGCGGCTCCTGGTGGCCGGCCGGGTGACCCGGACGACCTGTACGACCAGTTACCCGCCGAACTGCGGGACCGGGTAACCTTCCTCGGCCTGGTGTCGGAGGCGGACAAGGCGCGCATGCTGCGCAGCGTGCACCTCTACGTCGCACCGAACACCGGCGGGGAATCCTTCGGGATGATCCTCACCGAGGCCCTCGCGGCCGGCACCACGGTGGTGGCCAGCGACCTGGACGCGTTCCGCCGGGTGCTCGACGGCGGGCGGGCCGGCCGGCTGTTCCCGACCGGCGACCCGGCCGCGCTGCGGGCCGCGCTCGCCGGCCTGCTCGACGACGCCGACCAGCGGGCCGCGCTGACCGCCTGCGGCGACCAGGCGGTGGCGAATTTCGACTGGCCCGTGGTTGCCCGCCGAGTTCTGGAGGTATACGCAGCGGCGATCGAAGCCACCGACGGTCGGGTGATCGACCAGGAATGGGTGGGGATGGGCTGAACGGTGGGGCCAGTGGGGCCGATGTGACGAGCGCGTCGGCGGCAGCCGCGCCGAACCGGGCGGGAACGGAGCAGCACTACGATGCCGGGCATGTGGTGGGTGGTGGGCACGATCCTGGTCGTCGGGCTCGTCGCGGCGTACCTGATCTGGACGGCCGGCCGGGTCGAGCGGCTGCAGGCCCGCGCGGAGTCGGCGGCTCGGGCGCTCGACGCGCACCTGCTGCGCCGCGCGGCGGCCGCGGCGGTCCTGGCCGAGCAGCGGTACGGCGTGGAGCTGTACGCGGCGGCGCGGATCGCCCTGGACGCCCCGCCGGAGGAGCGGGAGGCGGCCGAGAACGACCTCACCCGGCAGTTGCGCGCGGTCGAGCTGGACCCGGCCGACCCGGCGTGTGAGGCGGTGATCGCGGCCAGCCGACGGCTGGCGCTGGCCCGACAGGTGCACACCGACCTGGTTCGGGACGCGCGGTCGGCGCGCGGCCGCCCCCTGGTACGCCTGTTCCGGATGGGGCGCCGGCACCAGTGGCCGCGCTACTTCGACGTCGACGACCCCACCCTCGCCGTCCCGGCGGACGTCACCACCGGCTGACCCGGTGCCGGCCGCTCAGCGGCCCTGGTCAGGGGTGATGCGGGCCACACCGCAGGCCACCGTGGGTCTGATTGGCTGTCGGACCGGCGTTGACCTCGTCGTAGCATTTTCGCAGCCACCCCCTGAGCACGCCCAAGGAGCGATGACCCGTGTCCGAATCCACCTCCCCGAACGCCAACGCCACGCCCGTCGTCGGCACCGCCCGAGTCAAGCGGGGCATGGCCGAGATGCTCAAGGGCGGCGTGATCATGGACGTGGTCACCGCCGAGCAGGCCAAGATCGCCGAGGACGCCGGCGCGGTCGCCGTGATGGCGCTGGAGCGGGTGCCCGCGGACATCCGCGCGCAGGGCGGCGTCTCCCGGATGAGCGACCCGGACATGATCGACGGCATCATCGAGGCCGTCTCGATCCCGGTGATGGCCAAGGTCCGCATCGGCCACTTCGTCGAGGCGCAGATCCTGCAGTCGCTCGGCGTCGACTACATCGACGAGTCCGAGGTGCTGACCCCGGCCGACTACGCCAACCACATCGACAAGTGGGCCTACACCGTCCCCTTCGTCTGCGGCGCGACCAACCTGGGTGAGGCGCTGCGCCGGATCACCGAGGGCGCGGCGATGATCCGCTCGAAGGGCGAGGCGGGCACCGGTGACGTCTCCAACGCCACCACCCACATGCGCAAGATCCGCCAGGAGATCCGCCGGCTGCAGTCGCTCCCGGAGGACGAGCTCTTCGTCGCCGCCAAGGAGCTGCAGGCGCCGTACGAGCTGGTCAAGGAGGTCGCCCAGACGGGCAAGCTGCCGGTGGTGCTGTTCACCGCGGGCGGCATCGCCACCCCGGCCGACGCCGCCATGATGATGCAGCTCGGCGCGGAGGGCGTCTTCGTCGGCTCGGGCATCTTCAAGTCCGGCAACCCGGCCCAGCGGGCCGCCGCGATCGTCAAGGCGACCACCTTCCACGACGACCCGGACGTGCTCGCCAAGGTCTCCCGTGGTCTGGGCGAGGCGATGGTCGGCATCAACGTCGACGAGATCCCGCAGCCGCACCGCCTGGCCGAGCGCGGTTGGTGACGCCGATGGGTGGCCAGCCGAAGATCGGGGTGCTCGCCCTCCAGGGCGACGTGCGCGAGCACGTCGCGGCCCTGGCCGGGGCCGGCGCCGACGCCCGCCCGGTACGCCGTCCGGCGGAGCTGGACGCGGTCGACGGGCTGGTCATCCCCGGCGGCGAGTCCACCACCATCAGCAAACTCGCCGACATCTTCGAGATGCGCGAGCCGATCGACAAGCGGATCGCCGGCGGCATGCCGGTCTACGGGTCCTGCGCCGGCCTGATCATGCTGGCCACCGAGGTCCTGGACGGCCGGCCCGACCAGCGCGGTTTCGCCGGCATCGACATGACGGTGCGGCGCAACGCGTTCGGCCGGCAGGTCGACTCGTTCGAGGCGCCGGTGGCGATCGCCGGGGTCGAGGGCGACCCGTTCCACGCCGTCTTCATCCGGGCCCCCTGGGTCGAGCGGGTCGGCGCGGGCGTCGAGGTGCTGGGCCGGGTCACCGAGGGGCCGGCCGCGGACCGGATCGTCGCGGTCCGGCAGGGCAACCTGGTGGCCACCTCGTTCCACCCGGAGCTCACCGGCGACCTGCGGCTGCACCGCTACTTCGTGGAGCTGGTCCGGGCCGCCTGAGGGGTCCGACCCGGGCCTCCCTCCCGCCGGGAGGGGGGCCCGCTCCACGCCCGGCCCGGTGCGCGTGTGACACCGGGGGGAGTGACCTCGGTAGGATTGCCGCGGTTCGGCAGGGCTCACCGCCCGCCGCAGCCCTCCACCCGACCAGCCGCCGGTGCAGGCGGTGGAGCTGGCGCGGACAGTCGACGCAGGCGTGAGTCAACAGACGGAGGTATGAGATGTCCGGCCACTCAAAGTGGGCGACCACCAAGCACAAGAAGGCCGTCATCGACGCCAAGCGCGGCAAGATGTTCGCCAAGCTGATCAAGAACGTCGAGGTCGCGGCCCGGACCGGCGGCGGCGACCCCGCCGGCAACCCGACGCTCTACGACGCCATCCAGAAGGCGAAGAAGAACTCCGTCCCGAACGACAACATCGACCGCGCGGTCAAGCGCGGCTCGGGCCTGGAGGCCGGCGGCGCCGACTGGCAGACCATCATGTACGAGGGCTACGGCCCGAACGGCGTGGCGATGCTGATCGAGTGCCTCACCGACAACCGCAACCGCGCCGCCACCGAGGTGCGCACCGCGCTGACCCGCAACGGCGGCTCGCTCGCCGACGCCGGCTCGGTGTCGTACATGTTCTCCCGCAAGGGCGTGGTGATCGTGCCCAAGACCGGCACGACGGAGGACGACGTGATGATGGCGGTCCTCGACGCCGGCGCCGAGGAGGTCAACGACCTCGGTGAGGCGTACGAGGTGGTCTCCGAGCCGACCGACCTGATCGCGGTCCGCACCGCGCTGCAGGACGCCGGCATCGAGTACGAGTCGGCCGAGTCCTCCCTCATCCCCAGCATGAACGTGCCGCTGGACGAGGAGGGCGCGCGCAAGGTCTTCAAGCTGATCGACGTGCTGGAGGACTGCGACGACGTGCAGAACGTCTACGCGAACTTCGACGTCTCCGACGACGTGATGGCGGCCGTCGACGCCTGACCGTCGGTGCCGGCGCGCCCCCGGGTCGCGGTGGCGGGCCGGCACCGGACATCCCGCTGCGGCACTACGAAGCTGATGTCGTGAACGATTCACCGATGCGGCGCTGACCCGTGTCGTCCGCACGGCCGGCCGCGCGCCCGGTCCGGCGGCCGGTGATTCATCCACGACATCAGCTTCGTAGCGTCCGGGACAGGTGTCGCCGCCATCGGCCGACCCGCCCGAGGCGTCGGCGCCCCTATGGAGGGCGCTGAGGCCTCGGCGCAGCGGCGGGCCACCGCGTCGAAGGCCGCCCTGCGCCGCCGGCTGCCGTCGGGCCGAAACCGGGCTGACCGGCCGTGGCGCCCCACCGTACGCTGCCGGGATGCTCCTGCCCGATCTCCCGCTCCGCACCGACCGCCTCGACCTGCGGCTCTTCACCGCCGACGACTTCGCCGCCCTGCACGGGTACCAGTCCCGCTCCGACGTGACCCGCTACCTCTACTTCGGTCCGAACGACGAGGCCGCCAGCCGGGAGGCGCTGGCCCGCAAGCGCGCCCGCGTGGCGCTGCGCGAGCCGGGCGACGTGCTGAACCTGGCCATCGTGGTCCGGGCGACCGGCGAGCTGGTCGGCGACGTGCTACTCATCTGGACCAGTGCCGAGCACCGGCAGGGCGAGCTCGGATATGTGCTGCACCCCGACCACACCGGCCACGGGTACGCCACGGAGGCGGCCCGGGAGCTGCTGCGGCTCGGCTTCGACGGGCTCGGCCTGCACCGGATCGTCGGCCGGCTGGACGCCCGCAACGCCGCCTCGGCCCGGGTGCTGACCCGGCTCGGCATGCGCCACGAGGCCCACCTGGTGCAGAACGAGTTCGTCAAGGGGGAGTGGGTCGACGAGGCGGTGTACGCGCTGCTGGCCCAGGAGTGGCGGGCCGCCGGACCGCCGGCTGACCGGCCGGAATGGGGCCCAGTCAGGCGTGGTGGCGCCGGGCCTTCACGATGTTCTCGGCGACGTCCCAGACCGTGATCGCGGCGACCACCACGACCGTTACCCGGGCGACGGTGTCGAGGTGTCCGTCCGTGCGCAGCCAGTCGAACCGCCGCACCAGCTCCGGGTTGAGCAGCCGGTCGGTGAGCAGCAGGACGATGACCGGCACCGCGAACGCGAGGTCGAGGGCGGCGTTCACCGCTACGAGCGGCCAGGTCCACCGCCCGGCGCGGTACTTGGCGACCTCCAGCACCAGGCTGGCCACGAGCACGGCCGCGAGGAACGGCAGCCACGAGCTCCAGAGCGCCGGGTCGAGGAGCGGGATGCGGTCGCCGTCGGTGTCGGAGACCCAGGGCTGGAAGTGTTGCCAGGGCAGGAAGGCGAGGGTGAGCAGCAGCATCGCCACCGACGCGCAGGTGTCGGTGAGCCGGACGTCCCGCTCCGCCGGACCCTCCGGGAGTTGGTCGACGCTCCACTCGGGCAGGTTCAGCGAGGTGTCGGTCCGTTCCAGGACCGCGAAGCCCAAGGTGACCCAGAAGGCGATCTGCACCGCCGTCTGGAACGCGCTGGTGATGCCCACGCCGACCGCCCTGCCGGGGTCGTCGCCGACGGTCGCCTCGAGCACGCCCACCACGACGCCGACGGTGCCGGGCACGGTAGCCAGCATCAGCCGCAGCACCCGCTGCCAGACCAGGTAGTAGGTGGGGCCGATGAGCTGGAGCCGACGGTCGGCGTACCGGGCGGCAAGCCGCTCCGGCTGGCCCAGCTCGGTGAGCACCTCGCGCTCGGCGGCCTCGGCGTCCTGCCCGGCGCCGGTCCGGTCGTCGATCATGTCCTCGATGGCGGCGCGCAGCTCGGAGGAGATCTCGGCACGGCGGGGCGCCGGCACCGCCCGCAGAGTGGCGGCGAGGTAGCGGTCGGTCAGGGAACTCATCGGTGGTCTCCTTCGATCAGCCCGGCGATGGAGGTCTGCACGGCGGCGAGGTCGTCGAGGAGGCGGGCCAGCACCGTCTCCCCCTCGTCACTGGTGCGGTAGAACTTGCGCGGCCGGCTCTCCTCGGTGTTCCACTCGCTGGTCAGCAGCCCCTGCTCCTCCAGCCGCCGGAGCAGGGGATAGAGCGTGTTGGCGTCGACCGGAAAGCCGTGCGCCGCGAGGTGTTGCAGCAGCGCGTAGCCGTAGTCGGGGCGGCGCAGGGCGACCAGGCTCGCCACCACCGCCGTGCCGCGGCGCAACTCCTGGAGATGGGTCCGCAGGATCTCCTCGCTCACCACGACTCACACGATACTGTGTGCCACACAACAATGTATAGCGCAACATCGTTGTGTTGCGGCGGGTCGACCCGGGAGATCCACACCACCCTGACGGTGATCTGCCCGCGCGGCTGCTGGAGGTGCCTCTCGGGGCGGGGATAGGGTGGGCCGACCGACTTCTCACCACCCACGAAGCCGACCCGGGGGGCGCCACGCATGGGCGATTCGTTCGCGCATCTGCACGTGCACACTGAGTACTCGATGCTCGACGGGGCGGCCCGGCTCAAGGACCTGTTCGCCGAGGCCAACCGGCTCGGCATGCCGGCGGTGGCGATCACCGACCACGGCAACATGCACGGCGCGAACGACTTCTACAAGCAGGCGATGGCCGCCGGGATCACGCCGATCCTCGGCGTCGAGGCGTACGTGGCGCCGGAGTCGCGCTTCCACAAGGCGCGGGTCAAGTGGGGCCGGCCGGAGCAGAAGAGCGACGACATCTCCGGCAACGGCGCGATCACCCACAAGACCATGTGGGCGCGCAACGCCACCGGCCTGAAGAACCTGTTCACGCTGAACTCGCGCGCCTCCATGGAGGGTCACTACGTCAAGTGGCCCCGGATGGACATGGAGCTGATCGCCGAGCACGCCGAGGGCATCATGGCCACCACCGGCTGCCCCTCCGGTGCCGTGCAGACCCGGCTGCGGCTGGGCCAGTTCGACGAGGCGCTCAAGGTCGCCGCCAGCTACCAGGACATCTTCGGCAAGGAGAACTACTTCCTGGAGATCATGGACCACGGCCTCGACATCGAGCGCCGGGTCCGGGACGGGCTCACCGAGATCGCCCGCAAGCTCGACATCCCGCCGGTGGTCACCAACGACTCGCACTACACCCACGAGGCGCAGGCCGAGGCGCACGACGTGCTGCTCTGCGTGCAGACCGGCAGCAACATCTCCGACCCGAACCGGTTCCGCTTCGAGGGCGGCGGCTACTTCATCAAGTCAGCCGAGCAGATGCGCGCGGTCGACTCCTCGGAACTGTGGCAGCAGGGCTGCCGCAACACCCTGCTGGTCGCCGAGAAGGTCGACCCGACCGGGATGTTCGAATTCCACAACCTGATGCCCCGCTTCCCGGTGCCGGAGGGGGAGACCGAGGAGTCCTGGTTCCGCAAGGAGACCTTCGCCGGGTTGGCCCGCCGCTACCCGGGTGGCATCCCGGAAGGGCACATCGTCCAGGCGGAGTACGAGCTGGGCGTCATCAACCAGATGGGCTTCCCCTCGTACTTCCTCGTGGTCGCCGACTTCATCCAGTGGGCGAAGAGCCAGGGCATCGCCGTCGGTCCGGGCCGTGGCTCGCCGCCGGCTCGCTCGTCGCGTACGCCCTCGGCATCACCGACCTCGACCCGATCCCGCACGGCCTGATCTTCGAGCGGTTCCTCAACCCCGAGCGCGTGTCCATGCCGGATGTCGACATCGACTTCGACGAGCGTCGGCGCGGCGAGGTGATCAAGTACGTCACCGACAAGTGGGGCGAGGACAAGGTCGCCCAGATCGCCACCTTCGGCACGATCAAGGCCAAGGCCGCGATCAAGGACTCGGCCCGGGTGCTCGGATTCCCGTACGCGGTGGGCGACCGGATCACCAAGGCGATGCCGCCGGCGGTGATGGGCAAGGACATCCCGCTCACCGGCATCTTCGACCCCAAGCACCCGCGGTACGCCGAGGCCGGCGAGATCCGGGGCCTCTACGAGTCGGATCCGGACGTGCGCAAGGTGATCGACACCGCCAAGGGCATCGAGGGGCTGATCCGGCAGACGGGTGTGCACGCCGCCGGCGTGATCATGTCCGCCGAGCCGATCATCGAGCACATCCCGCTGATGCGCCGGGACGCCGACGGGGCGATCATCACCCAGTTCGACTACCCGACGTGCGAGTCCCTCGGGCTGTTGAAGATGGACTTCCTCGGCCTGCGCAACCTGACCATCATCGACGACGCGGTCAAGAACATCGAGCTCAACCACGGCAAGCAGCTGGACCTGCTGTCCCTGCCGCTGGACGACAAGGCGGCCTACGAGCTGTTGGCCCGGGGCGACACCCTCGGCGTGTTCCAGCTCGACGGCGGGCCAATGCGCTCGCTGCTGCGGCTGATGAAGCCGGACAACTTCGAGGACATCTCCGCAGTCCTGGCGCTCTACCGGCCCGGCCCGATGGGCGTCGACTCGCACACCAACTACGCGCTGCGCAAGAACGGCCAGCAGGAGATCACCCCGATCCATCCGGAGCTGGAGGAGCCGCTCCAGGAGATCCTCGCCCCCACCTACGGCCTGATCGTCTATCAGGAGCAGGTGCAGCGGGCCGCGCAGATCCTCGCCGGCTACACCCTCGGCCAAGCCGACCTGCTGCGCCGGGCGATGGGCAAGAAGAAGAAGGAGATCCTCGACAAGGAGTTCATCCCGTTCCGGGACGGCTGCCGTGAGCGCGGCTACTCCGACGAGGCGATCCAGGCGGTGTGGGACGTCCTGGTGCCGTTCGCCGGCTACGCCTTCAACAAGGCGCACTCGGCCGCCTACGGGCTGGTCTCGTACTGGACCGCGTACCTGAAGGCCCACTACCCGGCCGAGTACATGGCCGGGCTGCTCACCTCGGTCGGTGACGACAAGGACAAGATGGCGCTCTACCTGTCGGAGTGCCGGCGGATGGGCATCCAGGTCCTGCCGCCCGACGTGAACACCTCGGCCGGCCCGTTCACCCCGGTCGGCAAGGACATCCGCTTCGGCCTGGCCGCGATCCGCAACGTCGGCGCGAACGTGGTCGCCTCGATCATGCGGTGCCGCGAGGAGAAGGGCGAGTACGCCGACTTCTACGACTTCCTGTCCAAGGTGGACGCGGTGGTCTGCAACAAGAAGACCATCGAATCGCTGATCAAGGCCGGCGCGTTCGACTCGATGGGGCACCCCCGCAAGGGCCTGCTCGCCGTGCACGCCGACGCCATCGACGCGTACGCCGACGTCAAGCGCAAGGAGGCGGTCGGCCAGTACGACCTCTTCGGTGCCGGCTTCGGCGAGGCGGACACCGGCGGCAGCACCACGGTCATGCCGACCATCGGCGACGGTGAGTGGGACAAGCGGGACAAGCTGGCCTTCGAGCGGGAGATGCTCGGCCTGTACGTCTCCGACCACCCGCTCTTCGGCCTGGAGCACGTCCTCGGCGCGGCCGCGGACACCACGATCGCCGCGCTCGCCGAGGAGGGCGGGGTGCCCGACGGGGCGGTGGTCACCCTCGCCGGCATCCTCTCCGGCGTGCAGCGCCGGGTCACCAAGCAGGGCCGGGCCTGGGCCTCGGCGACCCTGGAGGACCTGGCCGGCGGGGTGGAGACGCTCTTCTTCCCGAACACCTACGAGGTGATCGGGCAGTACATCGCCGAGGACGCGATCGTGGTGGTCAAGGGGCGGGTGGACCGCCGCGACGACACGCCGCGGATCATGGCGATGGACATGTCCATGCCGGACATCAGCAGCAACCCGGCGAACAAGCCGGTCACCCTCACCATTCCGGTGCACCGGTGCACGCCGCCGCTGGTGGAACGGCTCAGGGAGACCCTGGTGCTGCACCCGGGCGACACCGAGGTGCACGTCAAGCTGCTCAACGGCGGCAAGGTGACCACCCTGCGGCTCGGACCGTTCCGGGTGGCGGCCACCACCGCGTTGATGGGCGACCTGAAGAGCGTCCTCGGCCCCACCAACGTCAGTTGATCACCCCCCAACGCGGCGGTCAGACCGGCCGGTACTCCACCTCCGGCCGGCCGGGGGTGCCGTAGCGGGGGGTACGTGCCGCGCGTTCGACGGTGACCAGGTATTCCAGGTAGCGGCGGGCGGTCACCCGGGAGATGCCGGTCTGCTGGCTCACCTCGGTCGCCGACCGGCCCGACCCGGGTGAGATAGCAGCCAGCACCCGGTTCAGCGTCTGCTCGTCCAGCCCCTTGGGCAGCGTGTGCTGCGCCGCGCCGCGCAGGGTGGCGAACATCCGGTCCACCTCGTGCTGGGCGGCGACCTCGCCGTCGGCGAGCGCCTGGCGGCGGTAGTCGGCGTACCGCTCCAGCTTGTCGCGGAAGGCGGCGAAGGTGAACGGCTTGAGCAGGTAGTGGGTCACCCCGAGGGAGACGGCGGTGCGGACCACCGCCAGGTCCCGGGCCGAGGTCACCGCGAGCACGTCGACGCTGCTGCCCGCCGCCCGCAGGGCCCGGCAGACGTCCAGGCCGTGCAGGTCGGGCAGCCGGAAGTCCAGCAGTACGAGGTCCACGTCCGTGCCGGCCCGATGCCGCAGCGCCGCCATCGCCTCCCGCGCGGTGTGCGCCACCCCGACCACCACGAAGCCGGGCACCCGCTCGGTGTACGCCTTGTGCGCCTCTGCCAGCAGCGGCTCGTCCTCCACCACCAGCACCCGGATGTCGGTCACGATCCGCCCTCCGGGATCGGCAGCCGGACCGTGAACACGGTCCCGCCGCCGTCGGCGGCGGCCACGTCGCAGCGGCCACCGTGGCGCCGGATCACCTGCCCGACCAGCGCCAGGCCCAGGCCGCGGCCGGCGCTCTTGGTCGACCAGCCGCGCCGGAACGCGTCCGCGACCCGGTCGGGGTCCAGCCCCGGTCCGTTGTCGCCGACCCGGACGACGATGTCGTCGTCGACGGTGCCGACGAAGACGCGTACCCGGCGCGGCGGGTCGGTGCCGGCCACCGCCTCGAGCGCGTTGTCGACCAGGTTGCCGACGACGGTGAGCAGGTCGGCGGCGGGCAGGGGGCTGTCGTCGAGCCGGCAGTCCGGTTCGATCACCAGGTCCACGCCGCGCTCGCCGGCCCGCGCCGACTTGCCGAGCAGCAGGGCGGCCAGCGCCGGCTCGGTCACCGCGCCGACCACCCGGTCCGTGAGCTGCTGGGCCAGCGCGAGGTCGCGGGTGGCCAGCTGCACGGCCTCGTCGGCGCGGCCCAGCTCCACCAGGGTCAGCACGGTGTGCAGCCGATTGGCCGACTCGTGGGTCTGGGCCTGCAGGGCCTCGGTCAGCGCGCGTACCGAGTCCAGCTCGCTGGCCAGGTTGCGCAGCTCGGTCTGGTCGCGCAGGGTCAGCACGGTGCCGAGCGGGGCGCCCTCGAACCGGGTGGTCCGCTGGTTGGCCACCAGGACCCGGTCACCGGCCAGCACCGGCTCGTCGTGCGCGTCCCGCCCGGAGGCCAGCAGCTCGGCCACCGCGGGTGGGAGGTCGATCCCGGCCACCGGCCGGTCGGTCACCGACGCGTCCTCGTCCAGCCCGAGCAACCGGCGGCCCTCGTCGTTGACCAGCGCCACCCGTCGGTCGGTGGTCAGCACCACCAGTCCCTCCCGTACCGAGTGCAGGACCGCGTCGTAGTACTCGTACATCCGGCTCATCTGGGCCGGCCCGAGGCCGTGGGTCTGCCGGCGGAGCCGGCGGCTGAGCAACCAGGAGCCGGTGGCGGCCAGGGCGAGCGCGGGGGCGGCGGCGCCGAGCAGCACCGGCATCTGGGCGAGCAGCTTGCGGTTGATCGCCCTGGTGGTGATGCCGGCGGAGACCAGGCCGATGATCCGGCGGTCGTCGCCGTAAACCGGGACCACCGCGCGTACCGACTCGCCGAGCGTGCCGACGTTGGTGGTGGTGAACGGCCGACCGGCGAGGGCGGGTCCGATGTCGCCGATGAACGGCTGCCCGATCAGGCTGGGGTTGCGGTGCGAGTAGCGGGTCCGGTCGGGGGCCATCACCACCACGAAGTCCGTTCCCGTCGCCACCCGGATCGACTCCGCGTACGGCTGGAGGGTGGCAGCCGGGTCGGCTGAGGTCAGGGCGGCGCGGACGTCGGGGGAGCGGGCCACGGTGTGCGCCACGGCGAGCACCTCCTCCTTCGCCGCCTGCCGGGAGTCGCTGCGGGCGAGCCAGACCGCGCCCGCCGCCCCGGCGAGCACGAGCAGCGTCACCACCACCGCCTGGAGGGCGAACAGCTGTCCCGCGATGCTCCACTGGCGTCGGGCCACGTTCACCTCCTCCTCGCGCTCGGCTTCCGCCCGCAAGTGTGGCGCACCGGTCAGGTTCCGATTTCGGCCCCGAGTCACCCGGGTGAACAGAATGAACGCAAGGCTGCCTTATGTTGAGACGCGCTTCACATTGTGGGCATGGACACCACCACACCCACCCCCGTGGCCGCCCGGCCCGTCCGCCGGGACCGGACCCGTTACCTCTACCTGGCGGTCATCCTGGCCGTCGCCGCCGGCATCGTGGTCGGCCTCGCGGCCCCGGAGTTCGGCAAGGAACTGAAGCCCCTCGGTACCGGATTCGTCAACCTGATCAAGATGATGATCGGACCGGTCATCTTCTGCACGATCGTCCTCGGCGTCGGATCCGTGCGTCAGGCTGCCAAGGTCGGTAAGGTCGGCGGTCTCGCCCTCGGCTACTTCCTGGTCATGTCCACCGTCGCGCTGGCCATCGGCCTGGTGGTCGGCAACCTCATCCATCCCGGCGCCGGCCTGAACCTGGGCCCCGACCTGGCGGGCGCGGGCAAGGCCGCCGCCGGTGACGAGAGCGGCGGGACGGTCGACTTCCTGCTCGGGATCATCCCGACCACCCTCTTCTCCGCCCTGACCGAGGGGGAGGTGCTCCAGACGCTGCTGGTCGCGCTGCTGTTCGGCTTCGCCGTGCAGGCCCTCGGCACGCGTGGTGAGCCCGTGCTGCGGGCGGTGGGCCTGCTCCAACGCCTCGTCTTCAAGGTGCTGGCGATGATCATGTGGGTCGCCCCGATCGGCGCGTTCGGGGCGATCGCCGCGCTGGTCGGCGCGACCGGCGTGGACGCGTTGAAGAGCCTGGCGCAGGTCATGTTCGGCTTCTACGCCACCTGCGTGGTCTTCGTCTTCGTGGTGCTCGGCGCGCTGCTCTGGTTCGTGGCCCGCATCTCGATCTTCAAGCTCTTCGCCTACCTCGGCCGGGAGTTCCTGCTGATCCTGTCGACCTCGTCGTCGGAGTCGGCGCTGCCCCGGCTGATCGCCAAGATGGAGCACGTCGGGGTCGGCAGGTCGGTCGTGGGCATCACGGTGCCGACCGGGTACTCGTTCAACCTGGACGGCACCGCGATCTACCTGACCATGGCGTCGCTGTTCATCGCCGACGCGCTGGGCAAGCCGCTGTCGATCGGCGAGCAGATCTCGCTGCTGCTGTTCATGGTCATCGCCTCGAAGGGTGCCGCCGGGGTCACCGGCGCCGGCCTGGCCACCCTGGCCGGCGGGTTGCAGTCGCACCGGCCGGACCTGGTCGACGGCGTGGGGCTGATCGTCGGCATCGACCGGTTCATGTCCGAGGCCCGGGCGCTGACCAATTTCGCCGGCAACGCGGTCGCCACCGTGCTGGTCGGCACCTGGACCGGCGAGTTCGACCGCGACCAGGCCGAGGCGGTGCTCAGCGGCCGGCGCCCGTTCGACGAGTCGACCATGCTCGACGACGAGCCGGCCGAGGCCGGGCCCGCCGACGACGAGTCGGGCCCGCGACAGTCGACGCTGGCGGGGGCGCCGTCCTGACCCGGCCGGTCGAGGACGGCCGTGCCGTCCGGGGGTGCGCCGGAGTCTTCCGGTGCGCCTCCGGGGGCGCCATCTCCCGCACCACCGGCCCACCCCGGTCGACCCGCCGGTCGAACACGGCCCAGCGCCGCCTCCGGGACCGGTCTGACCGCTCGGGCGCGGGCCGCGGGGTGTCGATTGGCCGTTCCGGCCGGCGACGGGCCTCACTAGCGTCGGCGCCATGGAGCTGGAAGAGGCGCAGAAACTGTGGCAGCCCGAGCCGGGCTGGCTGAACACCGCCAGCTACGGGCTGCCGCCCGAGCCGGCCTGGACGGCACTGCAGGAGGCCCTGGCGGACTGGCGGGTGGGGCGGATCTCCTGGGAGGTGTGGGGCGAGTCCGTCGACCGGTCCCGGGCCGCGTTCGCCGCCCTGGTCGGGGTGGCGGCGGCGGACGTGGCGATCGGCAGCACGGCGTCGCAGCTGCTCGCCACGGTGGCGGCCGCCCTGCCGCCGGGCGCCACGGTGGTGGTCCCGGAGGTCGAGTTCACCTCGAACCTCTTTCCCTGGTTGGTGCAGGAGCAGCGGGGCGTCACCGTACGCACGGTCCCGCTGGCCGGCCTCGTCGACGCCATCGACGCCGACACCGACCTGGTCGCGTTCAGCCTGGTGCAGTCGGCCGACGGCGCGGTCGCCCCGTACGACGAGATCGTCGCCGCGGCCCGCGCGCACGGCGCCCTCGTCGCGGTGGACGCCACCCAGGCCTGCGGCTGGCTGCCCTTCGACGCGGGCCGGCCGACGTGGTGGCGGTCGCGGCGTACAAGTGGCTGATGGCGCCGCGTGGGGCGGCCTTCGCCTACCTGGCCCCGGCGCTGCGCGACCGGCTGCGGCCCGACGCCGCCGGTTGGTACGCGGGCGCGACCCCCACGCCTCCTACTACGGTCCGCCGCTGCGGCTGGCCGACGACGCCCGGCGCTTCGACATCTCCCCGGCCTGGTTCTCCTACGTGGGGGCGGCGCCCGCGCTGGAGCTGCTCGCCGAGATCGGGCTGCCCGCGGTCCGCGACCACGACGTCGCCCTGGCCAACCGGTTCCTCGCCGGCCTCGGCCGACCCGCGGGCGACAGCGCGATCGTGACCGTCGAGGTGCCCGGGGCGGAGGAGAGGCTGGCGCGGGCCGGGGTGCGGGCGGCGGTCCGCGCCGGCCGGGTGCGGGCCGCCTTCCACCTCTACTGCACTCAGGAGGACGTCGACCTCGCGCTCGACGCGCTGACGAGCTGAGGAGCTGAGTGGGCTCCCGCCCCGGGACCGGGCGGGAGCACCCACTCAGGCCAGGTGGCCGCCGATCTTCGTGTACCCGCGCAGCAGGTCGCGGGAGATGATCAGCCGCTGCATCTCGTCGGTGCCCTCGAAGATCCGGTAGAGCCGCACCTGCCGGTACCAGCGCTCGATCGGCAGCTCCCGGGTGTAGCCCATGCCGCCGTGGATCTGGAGCACCCGGTCCACCACCCGGTTGACCATGCCGGCGCCGTAGAGCTTGCCCATCGAGGAGGCGTGCCGGGGGTCCAGGCCCTGGTCGACCGTCCAGGCGGAGCGCAGCACCAGCCAGCGGGCCGCCTCCAGCTCGGTCTCCGAGTCGGCGATCATCCACTGGATGGCCTGGTTGGTGCCGATCTTCGCGCCGAAGGTCTCCCGGGTGTTGGCCTGGTCGATCGCCATCTGCAGGGCCCGCTCGGCGATGCCGATGGCGTGCGAGGGGATGGTGTAGCGCCCCTTGCCGATCCACTGCATGCCCAGCGCGAAGCCCTGCCCGACCTCGCCGAGGATGTTGCGGTGCGGCACCCGGACGCCGTCGAAGATCAGCGAGGCCGGCCCGCCCTCGCCCATGGTCTGGATGAACTCCGAGCGCCAGCCCATCGCCCGGTCCACCAGGAACGCGGTGGCGCCGCCGTTGCGGGCGCCCTTCTCCCGGTCGGTCACCGCCACCACGATGGCGAAGTCGGCGTCGTTGCCTCCTGTGATGAAGGTCTTCTCGCCGTCGAGGATCCAGTCGTCGCCGTCCCGCCGGGCCGACAGCCGGATGTTGGCCGCGTCGGAGCCGGCGCCCGGCTCGGTGATCGCGAAGCAGGAGATCCGTTCCCCCTCGATGGTGGGGATGAGGAACTCCCGCTTCTGCTCCTCGGTGGCGTGGAACAGGATGTTGTCCGCCTCACCGCCGAAGCGGAACGGCACGAAGGTGCGGCCCAGCTCGGTCCAGATCAGCGACTGCATGACCGCGGGCAGGTCCATCCCGCCGTACTCCTCCGGGGTGGCCAGCCCCCAGAAACCGAACTTCTTCGCCTTGAGCTGGAGTTCCCGCAGCTCGGAGCGGTCGAGGCCGGGTCGGTGGGCCCGCTCGCGGCGGAGCACCTCCTGCTCCAGCGGCATCACCTCGCGGGTGATGAACGACCGGACGGTGTCCCGGACCGCCCGTTCCTCGTCGGTGAGTGAGAAGTCCACGATGGTCCCCCTGGCAATGGCGCGGTGATGGGTCGCCCTCAAACTAGCGGTGTAAGTTTTAGTCCGTCCAGCCCCCACCTCCCACCCGCCGGCGGACGGCCTGCTCCCGGCGGCGCGGCTAGGCTGCACGGGGACCGCCGGCGAACCGGCCACGCCCACGAGGGAGAGACACCGGTGCCCCGACCCCGACAGGCTCTGCTCACCCGGGACCGGATCGTGGCCACGGCGCTCGCGCTGATCGACGCGGACGGACTCGCCGCCCTCTCCACCCGGCGGCTGGCCGCCGCGCTCGGCGTCCAGGGCCCGTCGCTCTACAACCACTTCGCGACCAAGGACGCCATTCTCGACGCGGTGGCGGACAGCGTCACCGCCACCGTGGACACCGGATTCTTCGCCCGGCTCGACTGGCGGGCGGCGCTGCGCCGGTGGGCCTGGTCGTACCGGGAGGCACTTGCCGCCCACCCGAACGTGGTGCCGTACCTGGCGCAGGGGCCCGGTCGGCGACCGGCCGCGCTGGCCATGGCCGACGCGGTCTACGGCGGCCTGGTCCGGGCCGGCTGGCCGCCCGCCCGCGCCACCCACATCGGCGCGGCGCTGCGCTACTTCGTCGCCGGTTCGGCGCTCGGCTCGTTCGCCCGGGGCTTCGTCGAGGACCCGGAGCTTTACGCCGCGCACTACCCGCACCTGACCCAGGCGCACCGGCTCGCCGGGCACCAGCGCAGCGTCGACGAGGGCGCCTTCGCCCTCGGCCTCGACGCGCTGCTGCACGGGCTGGCCGCCGAGTACGAACGGACGGTCGGGCCGCTCGCCCCGCTGGAGCCGATCGAGCCTTCGGGGTAGCGTCCAAACTCCCAGCGCTAGTTTCCCGCCCCCCACGAAGGACGACATGGATCTCGCCGCCGCGCCGCCCGCCCTCCTGGTCCGTCGCCACCTGCACGTCGCCGGCGAGTGGGTCGACCCCGCCGGGGATGACGCCATCCCCGTCGAGAACCCCGCCACCGGCGAGATCGTCGGGCCAGGTCCCCGCCGGCACCGCGGCCGACGTCGACCGGGCCGT